>CAZTER010000083.1:0-7027 GCA_964612045.1 uncultured Bdellovibrionales bacterium | reverse complement strand
TTCACATCGATAGCAGATCGTTATGATCTTGCTAATACTTTGCTGAGTTTTGGAATCCATTATCTTTGGAAAGCAAAGCTTGCTAGTAGAATTTCAAAGTACTCTCGAGGCTTTCTTTTGGATGTCTGTACTGGAACAGGGGATCTATTACCACTTTTTGTTAAGAGGGGATTCTCGGTACTAGGAGTCGATTTTACCTACGCCATGTTGCGAGCAGGAGTGCGAAGTAATCGGCACTTTAGTCCTGTTGTTCAAGGCGACGCATTAAAGCTTCCAGTTCAAACAGAAAGCATGGATGCTATCACAGTTGCTTTCGGAGTAAGGAATCTTGAGCGTTTAGGAGATGGATTAAAGGATTTTCATAGAGTTCTGAAGCAGGGAGGAACTCTTGGAATTCTTGAATTTGGTCAACCTGATGGCGTGATTTTTGGACCGCTATACCGATTCTATTCAAGATACATACTGCCGCTAATCGGAAGGTGTATAACTGGCAATGCAGATGCTTACCGTTACTTGCCTGAGACAGCGGAGTCTTTTCCCTGTGGTGATAAATTTTCTCAGATATTGAATAGTAATGGTTTTAAAGTAAAAGAGTTAATCCGTCTTACTGGTGGAATCGCCTTTATTTATATCGCGCAGAAAGATAGCTCTCGATAAAGAAATTTAAGTAACACAGCTCTTTTTACAATAACTAAGCCGCAATATCTCTCTTTAGATTTGAATCTATTGTATCTGTATCAGTCGCCCTTTGATCTTGAAGAAGACTATTCTTTACTTTACTTAATACTACCCTAGCTCGTCCCCTGAATTGTTCTTGAGTGAGAACCTCATAACCAGAAAATGCTATAACTCCATCCTTGAGGCTCAGTAGCCTTACTAACACTGGAATACCTGCAAGCTCTAACTCCCAAGCTAATTGTGATGCATCCTCTTGTTCTTCAAAGAGACCAATTGTTTCAAATCTTTCACTCATCTCCTGTCTCCTGAGCTATTGATTGATTTATTGGGAACAGCCCCAGAGCTACTGGGATTGTGTCAGTTCCTTCTATGAATAGCTCTTTAAATGTGGAGCTCTCCGGTACATTTAAATATAGTTGAGAGGAGCCTCCGCCATCTAAGTTCAGCGCATCTTCGCAGCCTACGGAAGGAAGGGTTAAAATAGATTGTAGTTGACTGATGCTGACCCCGAGAAGACCAGAAGATACGCAGTAAATAACAACTCTTTTTTCTCGATCGATACAGATACCAGAGCGTTTTGTTAGTACATCAGGATCTCTTATCCCTTTTACAGGCTCTCCGTTTACCAATAATCGAGGCCCCGCCTGTACAGCTTCAAGTATTCCGTGAGGAGATAATTGAGAGCGATTAATTATATCTGGACCGCTTGAACTTATAGAGAATATTCCACTAAGTGTACTTCCGCCTTTGTGTACAGATTGAGAGATGATACCTCTTGAGATGACTAATCCTAATGCTTTCCCTTTTTCATCAAAAAAGTTGGCATTAATTGCTAGAGTTGCTCTGCTTTCACGACCCAGCGCTCGAGCCGTATTTCTATACCATCCATATTCTGATGCTCGTATTACGCCTATTCGATAACGCAGTAGAGATGATCGAAAGAGAACTAATTCAGAGCTAAATAGGGCTCCTTGTGGAACGGTAACCTGCGCAACATCGAGATCTTCATTAAGTTTATCCCAAGCAAGTTCATAAGGAGCAGCAATCGCGATTGATTGATAAAATAGATTAAAAGCAAGCAAAAAAAATGCAGCAACAAATTTATTTTTATTACTTTGTGAATAAGTTGATTTATGTCGATGCATCGCGGTACGATAGATTGTTATGGAAGGAGATACCCTTCGTTCAAAAATTTCTCAATTATTACAGCGCACGCGTAAAGCTGTCCGCCTGTATGGTAGTGTAGATCGTTCCGGGTCATCTGGGCAGTCAGGACTTACAGTACAGCAGTTGGAGGTTTGGCAGGCCATTAATTCGCAATTACAGCGAGAGCTTATCGCTGTTTTGGAGAATCCAAATTACAAAATATTGCCATCTAACCTGCGTTCCATAAGGGATCGATACTTTAATGACTGGCGAACAGCCCAGACAGAGGTTCGTAGTGGACAAAAAGAGTTAGTAACAGCCGCTGAGAGGGGAGATTTTGTTCGTACCGCAGTACTTTCTCAGAAACTTATTCAATTTAAAGCTCGTGAGCAGGCTTGTCATGCAGTCGTTCATGAATTGGAGCAGGTTGTTGATAAGAATTCCACAGATAAAGAGTTCGATCTTCCAGATGTGGGTTCGTTAGATTCCAGGCAAGAGCAAGGCCTTCAAAGAGGCACAGGATCTAAAGATCGTAGTCTAGAAGATGGAGATAGAAGACCGGGAGATCTTAATAGAGCTCCAACTCAGCCACACCCACAACCTCGTAGCAATGTAATACATCTTAGAGCCAGAAATAGTGGTGCTCGTTAGGTAGAGAGCCAAAGCTAGCCCTATTATTAAGTATTTAAGAGAGAGCTTCTTTCCTTATATATCATATACAAAAGATATATCTGCCTCTATATCGGGATGAAGTGATGCATGTACTGGACAAGCTCTTCCCGCTCTTTCAAGAATACCTCGCTCTTCCTGAGATAGATTTTTAGGCAGGTGAACTATAGCAGGCAGTGATTTTATCCTACGAGGAGAGCTCTGCATCTCTTTTGTTACCTCACAAGAAGCACCGCTGACCTCGATCTGTCTTCTTCCAGCTACGATACTAATCGTAGTTAAAATACATGAACCAAGAGCAGCTCCTACTAGATCAGTTGGTGAGAATAGTAATCCATCTCCCTCATTATCTTTAGGTGCTGAAGTTGAAATCTCACTCCCTGAATCTTCATGCACTATCTTGGTTCTTTTTCCTCCGAGATAAGTAGTTTTTGATCGTACCATCTTTTCTCCGCATTATGCAGCAAGTGACAGTTCCTCCTCGGAGTAGCTGTTTGTGCCGGTTTCATATGCACTATATAGTGATTTAAGTGTTTTTCGAAGCATCAATCTAGCTCTATGTAAGCGAGATTTAACTGCTGCGACTGAGAATGAAAGTGTTGCTGCTACTTCTTCATTTGATAGACCATCTACATCTCTCATTACAAATATAATTCTATATTCGTAAGGTAGCATCTCTACAGCTTTCTGAATCTGCTCTCTAAGCTCATGACGGGTTGATATATGTTCAATATCAGACTCATCACTACGATTTCTTGTCCAGCTCTCCTTCTCCTTCGGTGTAATATCTTCTAAGGAGATAGCAGCAGTCTTCTTTCGTCCACGGAGCTTCATAAAGGCTGTGTTTGCTGTGATTCTATATAACCAACTTGAGAAAGCTGACTCGCCCTTGAATGTATCGATCTTTCTAAAAACAGTTACAAAAACATCCTGTAACACCTCTTCAGTATCTTCCTGAGATCTGGTGATTCTCATTGCAAGATGTTGGGCCTTTTCGGCGTAGCGAGAAACTATCTCAGAAAATGCATCTGAACTTCCGTTCTGAAGTAGTGTAACTAACTCCATGTCGCTCATTTCTGTAAACATATTCATCTCCACCGATTGACTGCCGTCCTTTAGCAGTGCGTCTATAGGTGGATATTTCTCATAATTTAAGGAGCGAGTTGTCATGGATTTGTAAAATGATTGTCACAACTTCGTGCAACTTCGAGGGGTTGGCGCTAAATGTAGACTGCTGGCTAGGCTTGCCTTATACTCATAAACAACGGAAAATGTAAGGAGTTGGAGGGGTTATGTCAGAAAGAACAGTTAAATGCGCCAAGTTAGGTAAAGATTTGCCAGGATTAGATAAGCCTCCTTTCGGCGGAGATTTAGGCAAGAAGATCTTCGAGACTGTATCTGCAGAAGCATGGCGAGGTTGGCAGGACATGCAAATTAAAGTCCTTAATGAATATCGGTTAAATATGGCCAACCCGAAGGACTACCAACTTTTAGTTGAGCAGATGATGGCTTTCTTAAATCTAAAAGAAGGGCCAGTCGTTGAAGTAGAAAATGCTGAGCGCGGAAGAAGAGGGGCTTAATTTGTCACTCTCTGCAAAAGAAATCAGCGAGATCTTAGTATTGGCTGAGAGAGCTACTCTTGCTGGTGCTAATGCAATGATTAACTTAGTTAATTCTGGCACTGAGATCGAGGTTCATCGTAAAGACGATCATTCTATCGTAATGAATCTTGATCTTGCTGCTCAGGCAGAAGTTCTTAGATTATTAGATGGCGTTCTTCCTATAGTTAGTGAGGAGCGACCAGACACTCATCATATAGTTGATAGCGGTGGAGATTATCTTCTTGTTGATCCTCTAGATGGAACTGCAAGTTGTCAGCGATGTTTGAAGTCATTCAGGCAATTTCGACCAGGTCAGGTAGGATTTGGTCCTATGGTCGGTATTGTTAGTAGTGGAATTCTAGTTGGAGTTTCTTTCTTCGAAGTTGGTGCTGGACTCTCCTTTTCAGCTTCAGTTGGAAAGGGTGCTTTTATGCGCCGACTCGTTGGTCATGATATAGGCCCAGCTGACCAACTTCGTGTTAATGGATACCTTCCTTTGAATGAATCCGCGATGCTTTTCTATCCAGGAACAAATGGAGAGATGCCATTTGTATCTAAAATTAGAGAAAATGAGGTTGTTGATACCCTTTATAGATTTGGAGGATTTGCTAACGATTGTTCAAGAGCTGCAAGAGATTTTGAGCAATCTGTAGTTCAGTTTTCATTGAAGGCATGGGATTTCCCCGCTGTCTTAATCCCGGCTGAAGCTGGGTTATCTGTCTGTGTTGATCCGGCAGAAAAGAAGAGCTCAATAGATAGCTGGGTTATAAGACGGCTCAATCCAGTTGTAGTTTCTCATCCTAAAAACATCTCAGAGCTAATCTCTTATGTTTGAAATTTCAACTGTGTTTAATTTTATAAAATAATACCTATAGTTTGCGAGCGTTCATACTACGGAGACTAAAGTCTCCGTTCCATGAGGAGTAATTATATTATAAGAATTTCGTCCTGAGCCTGTCGAAGGGAAAGTCTTCGTTGCATAGGGAGAGACTCTGCTCCATGGCGAATAATTGATTTTTAATTATAAGAAGAATGTAAGAACTTTATACGTTGGAAGTTATTCTTACTTATAATTAAATATTATGAAGCAGAGACTTTAGTCTCTGAAGGACTACTACTCGCAGATAGATAATAAAAACTTGAGTTTTTACTCTAGAAAATTTTAGCTAATTGAAACTTCGTGAATTATAGCTAATACCTCTTTGGTCTCTACTATTCTAAGAAATTCATCCCAAGGAACTTGAACACCGCAATCTTTCTTAATCAGAACCTTTGCTCCGAGCGGGACTCCACTGACATTAGTCTCTTCGTCTGTGTGTTCGTCTATAGCGCTCGCTACTTCTACGACCTCAGCAAGGAGGCTTTCTGACATCGCTTGCTTAGACCCTTCTGGTAGGTATAACCCAGATTCTGTTTGATCCCCGTCCTTAATAATTCTTACGACCACTCGCATTCCAAGGGGGTTAATTCTGCGAAGACGCTTGCCAGAAGCTCTTCTAGCAAGGTCCTGAGGTAGTACTGAGTGCGGATCGTCAGTCTCAAAAATCTCGAATCTTCTGTCTTTCTTAATGGATCCCATACAAACCATAAAAAAATCATCAACATCTACTTAAATTTCTTGTGGACATGATGGTGATGCAATTAGAATGATCATTCTAACGCGATTTGTGAAGTTAGGCGAGATATCTGTCAAAGGGGAATTATGGGAGAAACAGCAAAGTTAACTCTTGGTGACCAGTCTATTGACCTTCCAGTGGTTGAGGGGTCAGAGCATGAGAAGGGGATAGATGTCTCTACTTTACGAGCAAAGACAGGGCTAATTACCTTAGACCCTGGCTATATGAATACTGGTGCTTGCCAGAGCGCGATTACGTTTATCGATGGTGAAAAGGGGATCCTAAGATATCGGGGAATTCCAATCGAAGTTTTAGCTGAGAAATCTAACTTCATAGAAACCTCGTTCCTTCTGATGTACGGCAAGTTACCAACTTCTGATGAGCTTACAGCTTTCACTAAGCGTATCCGTAAGCACACGATGTTACATGAGGATATAAAGAATCATTTTACAGGTTTTCCTCGTGATGCTCATCCGATGTCTATTTTAGCAGCGGTGGTTTGCTCGTTGTCGGCTTTCTATCAGGATGAAGTAGGCGATAGTGATATTCTTCTTGAAAGAAATGCGATTCGTTTGATTGCAAAACTTCCTACTATTGCAGGATTTGCATATAAGAAATCGATTGGACATCCATTCATATATCCAGATAACTCATTGGGGTATGCAGAGAATTTCTTAAATATGATGTTTGCAACTCCAGCAGAGCGTTATGAGATTGATAGTGATTATGCAAAAGCTCTAGATCTTCTCCTTATTTTGCATGCTGATCATGAGCAAAACTGCTCAACTTCAACTGTTAGAATGGTTAGAAGTAGTGGTGCTAACTTATTTGCTGCAATTACAGCTGGCATCTGTGCTTTATGGGGCCCACTTCATGGTGGAGCTAACCAGGAAGTTATTGAGATGTTGGAGCAGATTAAAGCAGAGGGTGGAAACGTTAAAAAATTCGTTGAACTAGCTAAGAGCAAAGATAGCAAGTTTAGATTAATGGGCTTTGGTCATCGTGTTTATAAAAACTTCGATCCTCGCGCAAAGATCATTAAGGTTGCTTGTGATAAATTACTAGCGAAGAGAAAGACTGGGGATGAGCTTCTTGATATAGCAAAAGAATTAGAAGAGGTAGCGCTAAAAGATCCGTATTTCGTCGAGAGAAAATTATATCCAAATGTCGATTTCTACTCGGGCATTATTTATAGAGCAATGGGAATTCCAATTCCAGCATTTACAGCGATGTTCGCATTAGGAAGAATGCCAGGATGGATTGCTCATGCGATGGAATATCAACGAGATCCAGCAGGAAAGATCGGAAGACCACGAC
>CAZTER010000082.1:0-7113 GCA_964612045.1 uncultured Bdellovibrionales bacterium | reverse complement strand
AGATCGACAGGACCTTGGCCCTCTGATAACTCACGAGCCTGTTCTGTTGTTATGCGCCTGTCAAAAACTATCCCTGCCATATCCTAATAATTAGCAAATAAATGTGGGGTAACCAAGCTTACCTGACAATAAACGTTATTAGTGTCCTATCATAGTATGTAACATTGAATATTCGTTCGCTTTTGCTAGGGGACTAGAACCGGTAATCCAGCTGCATTAAACTGAAATAATCCCCATTTGTTCCAGTTGCCGGAGCATTTGGAGTTAATCAGATCGATATCCCCTGAAACCCCTTTATATGAGATCTGGCGGATAGCTTTGTTAAGAGGGAGATCTTTAATTTTAAGAGCTTTACTGACTGTTATAAGGGCTTCATATCCTGAGTAAGCTTCAAGGATCGGATATTTATTAAATCTCTTTACGAAGCGCTGAACAAAATCGGGGGAGAGTTCAGGATCTGCCATGTAAAATCCATTGAGTTCAGGGCGACCACTCGGCGAGTCGAAGAGCATCTCAAATATGTTATTAGCAGTTACGACTTGGCCTTTGTATCCAAGTTGATGAATAGCTTTAGTAAAACTCTCTGGTTCGTGTGCTAGGAAGATTGCATCAGGTTTTTTTAGAAGTGTTTTAGTGAGAGCGCTTTTAAAGTCAGGTTGCCATTCATTGTTTAGAAATGTTTCAACAATCTCTACTTCATATTTTTTAGCTAGCTCACGCCATATCTTCATATAAGCAGCGCCCCATTCTGGATCATCGAATATATACAGGGCGATCTTTTTAGTTGAGGGATTCTTTATAAAGTATCTTTCAAAAGCCTCTATGCTGTTGTCGCCATGTGAGCCAAGTGAAAAGAAGTAATCAGGAGCCTGTTCGCAATATCTATCTTGAGGGAGACTAAGTGCAATCAACGGCACTTTGGTTTTTTGAATTAATGGTAACAGCGGGATCATAACAAATCCAAAATCATTCATTATAATCGCTTTAACTGATCTGATAGTTGTTAATCTTTGAAAAGCTGAAAGTGCTTTCTTGGCCTCTGTTTGAGAGTCTTCATATATCAATTCAATATCTATTCCTTGAGTCTTTAATTCTTCTTGAGCAAGTTCAATTCCTAGATTTTGAAAATGACTCCACTTGGCGCCTGCGCCGGTTAACCCAGAGATTACTCCGATTTTAATTGGATCTTGGGCTTGAGCTCTGATGTCATTAGGTCCCGTGAGAATCGATAAGAATAAGATTAGGAGGATAGTGAATTTCATTTTCCCTCGTGCTTCGAGTGACTATTCTGGCCAGTTTTAGGTTAAGTAACTGCTCGAACTCTTTCAAGTTATATATACTTATTGAGGCATCTATAAATACTTGGTTAGAGCCATAACAAGAGTAGCATCTTTTGTTATGAGATAACCATAACTAGTTCAGTAGATTAGTAGTTTTTAAGATGCCATTAGTAGCCCCTGATCCTAAATCACTACTCTTAAAAGAGCCCGGATTAAAACCGGTAGGGGATAATCTACCTCAACTTATAGATGTGCCTAAGGGATCAATTTTAAATTTAAGTGATGGCACATACTGTATAACACTAGAAAATATTCATAAGAGTGGACGATTAGCTAGAGTTGTTTCGGATGGGGTTCAAGAGGTCTCTTCTGATAGATTGCTTCTAAGTGGTCTTCAAGTTTCAGGAATTGATCCAGGTGCAGTGGATCGTAAGTTTAGTGGAAGAGGGGGGAAGATCCTAGTCACTCCGAGGTGGTTAGAGGTCTCGCCAGATGATCTTTTGCAACATCAGGATGGAAGGAGGGAGCTTGTATTAACAATCGCTCCTGCCTCTAATGCTACCCAGTTTCGTGTTACTTCGCTTGTCCGAATGTCAGATGGCGAGCTGCTTTTAAATAAAGATCTCCGTTCTGACCTTGAGTTAGCCAGTACTATTCCAATTCAAGTAATTAAGGTTGAACTAGAAGATGAAGTTATTGGACATCAACGAACTACATCTAGATCACAGTTATCCAGCATTAATAAGGATCCAGAGCTGTGCAGTTTAGATGGTGCAATTGAGATAGTTCAGAGAAAGCTTGCAGAAGCGGTAGTAAAAAAAATTGATAATGCCATTCAAAGTAACTCTTCTCAAGAGAGCATTGATCAATTGCAGCTTTTGTATACCAGTCAACTTGAGAAAGCGCAGACGGCCTTCGCCAATTATAGGCTTGGATTGATGCAGGCACTAAGTACTATTAGGGCGTTAGATTATAAACAGGGCGAAAGCGAGCGTTACTTGTATGGTATGTCAGCAACAGCAGAAAAGGTAGAGACAGCTGAACAGATTCATAAACTATTCCGAGTCGGTATAATTGATCGATTATCACAAACTGCTTTAACTGCTAGAGGTAGATCAGCAACAATTGCGTCTTTCCTTGATAAACATCTCGATTATATCAAGGATGTCACTCAGCTCATTCTTGGAAGCGAGCCAAATACAGAGATGCGATTTTTTACTCATCTAGAGTCTGATAAAGCAATGACAGATCTTCCATTGTTAAAACGTCTTGCTGAGATCGCTGATCAGTCTCAGCAGGGTAATAATGATCTATCGATTTTAAGTGGTGGAATAGTCTGGTCTGACTACTCGATCTCTCGTTTTCAAGATATTATCAAAAAGGGTGGTGAGATCGTTACATTACGCGAGAGAGATGATGCAGGTAATAATTCTGTAGTTGGTTTTATGACCTACTTTCCGCCATCATATCTACCAGAAAATCAACAGAAAAGATTCGCGCTATTTCATGCAGATCAGATGCCAGCTGCTTACATCGATATGATTTGTGTCGCTCCTTCGGCAAGAACGGGCCGGTTTGCATCTGAAATGTTGCATAAGGCTCATTTCCTTCACCTAATACGAGAACGAGCGCAATTTTCAATCACCGAGATTCATCAGAATAATATTCCAGCGCATGGGATGGCGCATCGCCAAGGGGCAATTTTTGATCCACTTAGCGGAGTTCGGTCTGTTGATGGAGATAAAGAGTATAACTGGAATACGGTAATACTCCCTGTTTCATCTAATGCAATTCGAGTTTCTCAAGAGCTAGCTGAAAAGAAACCATTTGCTAAAACTTTAATCGGAGCTGGGATAATTCGTAGTGGTATTCTGAGTTCGTTGCCAGCAATAGATCGTGAAAATATGGAGAAGTTCTATCTCAAGATGTGCAGTGCAAAAGCTCCAATCGTTGTTCGTTTAACTGGATTTTCAGGTAATATGCCTCAGCAAGAGCAGGGATGGAGAGAGATCTTTACAGAAGCTCTAGCTGGCGCTCAAGGGTCTTACATTGTAGGTGGAACAGAGTCATTGCAAACCATCGATGGTGAGTTAACGCCAATTACAAGAAAAGATATCGTAGCCACTCCAGATCTTGTAAGAGATTCCTCTCCTAATATGCAGGTTGGATATATTATCGTTGAGCCACCTACAGGAATAACTAAATTTAGCTCTCCAGTAGTAGATGATGGAAGCCAGCTAGAGGTTATAGATGGATTATCTAGTATTCAAACCGCATCTGGGCACCTCGCTACTAATCCATGGGTTACGATCGTAAACCGTAAAGCTAACCAGAATAACTCTTTTAGGACTTCTGGAAGAACAGATAAGATCTGGTTGGAGGAAGCGAACTGGGCGCTTCAGGTAGCTGAATTAGTAAGAGCTGAATCAAAGATATTTACTGACTCTATTAAACCAGTTCTAGTTGTTTATGGCGGTGGTCAGACATCTCAGAATGAGATCAAGATGTGGGCAGAGAAGGGACACGAGGTAGTTTTGATAAAAGGTTCTGGTGGCGCCTGCGACAAGACGCTAGCAGATGTTGATTGGATGGCAAAGTTTGGCAGTAGGATCCATGTTGTTGAAAACGGCTCTCAGCTAAGGGCTAAGTTAACTGAGTTTGGAGAGGAATTTACCTCTTAATATCTTGAAAACCGATCGTAATTCTTCCAAATTTAGTACCTTCTTCGCCAGAGAATAGGGGAGATCTCGTGTGTAGATTTATTCTACGCAATTTTTTTTCTTGGCTAAGTTCCAAGGTGAGAGCTTCAAGAAATTTAGATAAATCACGTTGGTCTAATAAATCTGTGGCTGAAATATGTTCATTTAAAACTCCATTTTTTTCATCATGAGTTAACTCGCAAATTGCTCTCATGCGCCCACTTCTAAACAACGCAAATATTATATTCTTAGAGGAGATGATAGTTTCTGGACATTCGCGATGTTGTCCTTTTTGAACTAATAGGGTGATTAAAAATGCGCGAGCCTCAATCCTTTCCTGTTCGCTTTTAATTCGTTTGCACCAAATGTCATCATCGATGATAGATATTTCAGAGGAGCTTTGTAACAAGCTCTTTCCAGAGAGGGCCATCTCAAATAGTTGGAGGAAATCTCCCTTCTCCTTTTCTTTCAAGCGCGAAAGGCTTGTATCGAAGAATTTTGAAGCATGCTCTTCAAAACTCTGAAGATCCAGACCTCCTTTGTTCGTTAGAGCTAACTTAACCTTTCTTCTGTCAGTCGCTATTCCTGTACGTTTTATTAGCCGTAATTCTTCATAGCCATCCAAAATTTGTGAGAGGGTATTACTTTTTAAACCAAGGGTATCTGCTAAATCATTTGGTGAGATCGGAGTAGAGGTATATGCCAGTTCTGAGAAGATTTGCCATTTTAAAGTATCAAATGTAGAGCCAAGATATGAACTGCCAAATATCTGATGACTAATTGTTAATCTACGAAGTTCTAACATTAAAGGATGAAGATCTTGTAGCTCTGGAAGCGCCGGAGCTCCTTCTGTGTCTCCGATTGTTTTAAGGTATTTAATAAGCCGCAACTGCTCATCAAGTGCGAGGAAGGATAAAATATGGCCGATGAACTTCCGATTGCTATCAAGATGGTGAGTGAAAAAAGTAGAACCGTTCTTACCAAGAGTGAAGATCTTTTTCCTCTTATCATAACGGTCATCTTGTACTTCTAAATAAGAGCCACTTACTAATCCCTTAATTGTTCGAGATATTACAGATCGATCTAGGTGCAGCATCTCTGAGAGCTCAACAACTCCTATCTTCGGAAGATGATGAATTAAAAGAACTATAAATCCTTCAAGCCCTGATAGCTCAGATGAGTATGCGTTCTTTACATAGCGTTGCCGACGTTGAAACAACCTAAATAGATCGAGAAGTTTTAGTGGTGGAATCCTGTTCATACGGTTCTCTATAGCCGCATGAAAGATCGTAGCAATCGTGATTAAACTTTAGTTTCTGGAGCTATTTTAGCAACCACATCAAAGTTAAATTCACAATCTAACTACCTGAAATAACTATATTAAGTGGCAATTATCAAACGCCATATCATTTTGTTTGCTTAGCAATTCGATGCAAAATAGAATTACTGCTGATTAAATTAGCTCATTTTCGCAACGAAATGGAGACCGCCATATCAGAGATTTTGGGCGTTCAGGAATTGGAGACAAGCATGACTTTACAACCACAACAAACATCTACAGCACCAGGATTAGACGCTGGTTCGCTTCCGCAGAGAGACAATTCAGCTTGGGCTGAGAAAACAAGCGCAGTAGTTTTAACTGCTGGAGAATTCGCTACTGTGAAAGCAGCAGAAGGGCTTTATGTCGTAGGAATCACCGGATTCTCAGGCCAGTGGGACGATGCAAAGGTCGCAGCAGATCCAGGATTAAAGGCTCAGTATGATAGAGCAACCGAAACTTTCCGAGCAAAGTTTACTGAGTTACTCGAAGAGCATGGACCAAATCTAGTGATTTCCTCAGGAGCAACAGATCTAGGAGTACCAAAGATCGCTTATGCTGTTGCTGCTGAGCTTGGCATTAGAGCACTTGGTGTTACCTCGGCGAAGGCTGTTGATTACAAACTAGGACAGATGGATTGGCTTGTAGTTGAAGGCGCAGATTGGGGAGCTGAGAGCCCAATATTCTTAGAGACCTCTGATGAAGTTATAGTACTTGGTGGTGGTGGTCAGGCTAAGAAAGAGGCACTTGCTGCATCAAACGATCACAAAAAGCCAGTGACCGTTTACCAAGGATTCGGTGGTAAGGCTGATGAATTAACTCAGGAAGAGATGTCATCTGCAACCTTCGTAAAGCTATAAGCTTTATTCTCTCAGAGAGATCGATAGGCGCCACATCAAGCATAAGTTTGGTGTGGCGTTTTTTTGTCTCTATGTGTTAATCGATCTCTCTATGAGACGTTGTGTAGTAATCATAGGAATGCATAGAAGTGGCACCTCTTTGCTTGCCTCAATTGTTAATAAGTTAGGTTGTTCCCTAGGCCGTTCGATATTGCCTGCTAATGTATATAATCCTCTCGGGTATTTTGAGAACAGTTCGATAATGCGCATTAATGATGAATTTCTATCCGAGCATGGGATGGCTTGGGATAATATTGATAATTTTCTCGCGCTTACTAGAGCTAGTACCTCATCTGCTGATTTTATTAAAAGAATAATGGAGATTATAACGAAGGAGTTTGAAGGTGAGGATCTATTTCAAATTAAAGATCCCCGTTTAGTGTTGCTTCTGCCCTATTACATAGAGGGATTAAATAACTTAGGGATTGAATCGATCTTTTTAAGGATAGTTCGTGATCCGGCTGAAGTTTCAGAATCTTTAATTGCGCGAGATGGATTCTCTAGAATTAAAGCATTGAAATTGATCAAGGACTATCAAGAAATTAACTCTTTAAACTCTAGTAATCTCCAGATGAAAAGTATTTTCTATCCTGAGATTTTTGATAATCCGTGGCTGGTTGCTAGAGAGATAGCTGATTATTGTAAGATCTCGATAGCAGAGATCCAGCGAGAATCGATTCTTTCACTTCTAGATCGTAGCTTGCAACATTTTAAGAATGATACGGCAGCCCTCTTGTTAAAGTATGCGAATGAGGCCGAGGCTAAGTCACAGCAGATTGCGCTATTTCAACAAACGATAGAGCATTTAAATCAAGCAATCGATAATTTAAAACAGAGAATCTCGTATCTAGAAGATAATTAATGGGTCCTAATTTTCTAATAGTAATCGGAAGAGCGTCGTGTAGGGAAAGAGTGTA
>CAZTER010000081.1:0-7132 GCA_964612045.1 uncultured Bdellovibrionales bacterium | reverse complement strand
GATATCAGTATGCCTGAAGTCGATGGACTTGATGCATTAGCGGCAATTCGAGTTAAAGAAGCAGAGTTGGGAGTATTCGGAAGTAGGGGGGTTAGAGCTATTATTTTAACCGCAAATTCTGAAACTCATAATCTCTATGATGCAAATGCGCTTGATTGTGACTCCTATCTTCTAAAGCCTATCGATGTGGCTAAACTTAGACGCGAAGTTTTTCGTGTAGCAGGCGAATAAAAAGCCTTGTTATCTAGAGATCTTCTTGATTTTGAGCGCTATTGCGTCGTTGTAAAATAGTAAATAGACTCTCCGGTCTATGATGAAATTAACACTTTCAAAACGTCCAAGAAGCCTTCAATTAAGATCCACAGCTAAATTTTTATTACTCTCTAGTCTTTTTCCTTCATTATCTATCTCCTTTTTGGCGGTAGATATTTTGTCTGTTGAATCTGCTGTTGCGCAGCCTTCCTCTGCGACTTCTAGTAACGCAGTCTTGGATACAATCTTAGTTACTGTTGATGATCAGCCAATAACAGCTCGTGATATTGCTCGAAGGCTAGGGCGATCTGGAATGGTGACTGGCGATGAATTGAACAGTGATCCAGAAGCAGCAAGAATTGTAGAGCGAATGATTTTTGAACAGGTCATGGAGCTCGAAGCTGCTAGTCGTAATATCTCGGTGAGTGACGATGATATAAATAGATATTTAGATGAAGTTGCAAATAGAAATGGATTGTCCCGTGAAGGGCTTGAAGCGGCAATAGTTTCTAAGGGACGATCAGTCATAGATTACAGAAGACAGGTAAAAGCAGAAATTTTACAGTCGAGATTAGGACAACAGAAATTTCAGGCCTCTTCAGCAGTGAGTGAAGGTGAAGTCGATAAGTATATAGCTGATCATTATTCTGGTGCGGATAGTATTGTGCAGCTTAGGATAGCTCGGATCTTCATTCCTTTTGCAGGAAGAACAGAAGAAGAGGCAGAAAAGATGATTAATCAGGCCTATGAAATGTCTGATGGTGGAGAGGATTTTCAGAAAGCTCTTAGGGAATTTTCAGAGGGTCCTGAAGCTGTAGAAGGTGGAATATTAGGTTCATTCTCTGAAGAGGAACTTAGTGATGAGATTCGAGGGGCTATTCGTTATCTTAATGAAGGTGAGATCTCGAAACCGGTAAAAAGTAGTGATGGTTATCAGATATTTCAGTTAGTCGAACGTGCTGATGCTGAGCTTGAAGCAAAGAATACTCTAAGAGAAAAGGCTCGTAGGGCTATCCAGGAAGAGAAGGTCCAGAGTGGTTTACAGGATTTCTTTACAAAAGAGATCTTTAAGAATCACACAATTGATAAAAGATACTAATAGTTATTTTAATGGTACGAGGATCTAAAGATCTTTTACTAGAACCAGAAGCTAAATTTCCTACATAAAAATGGACCGACTTCTTTAAATATTCAGTTTAAAGAAAAAATCGGCCCATCTTTGATTCCCTAGTTTACTGCTTTAAGACCCTCTCTCTGATCTCATTCAGGGAGCACTCTTTTAACAACTTGCCATCTAGGAAAACTGTTTCGAGTAGTCCGCTCTTTTCCTCTTCGCTCGTTACACAATCACGCATTGTAACTCCAACGCCTGGTGTCTCCTCTAACATTAGTAATCCCTTCGCACTTTTCTTAGTGCCATCGTCGGTTTTTGGATTCTTCCATATTTCACGCCCTTCTCCATGTACCTCGCCGTAGGTTGCTTTGATAGCAAATCCATAGGTATCACGGGTGGTATATTGATAAGTATAGCTGCCAATTCCAAAGACGATATTTGTTGATGCAAATCCTCTTTCTTCTAATCTACGACAGATAGCTTCGCATCGGTCGAACGAGATACTATCTCCATAAATCAATCCAATATGTGGATTTAGTATCTTATGTCCTGTTGAGCTTGTAGTTCCACCGAATGTTTCCCACATGCATCCGATTGCTCCCTTATGCTCAGGGGAGTTGGCAGGAGCCTTTGGATCTCCGCAGATTATATCCACTGGATCTCCGCTATCAGGACGGATTACAACCTTGCCATCGCGCGCTAGGATCTCTGTTTTTAATGTTGGTAAATACTCAGTGATTACCCTCCAAAAGTCCCACGTGTCTGAGACAATGCTTACTATTCCACGAGGATAGGTCTCGAGTATTAGTCGTTTGAAAGTCTCTAATTCTCCATTCTCCATCCCCATACACATTACTGAGTGTTCAGTAGCAGGTACGCTTGCTCCAACTAGCTCTTTATCGCTTGAGGCGTTGTAGTAATCCTCAAGAAAATCGATAGCAGGAATTGTGTCAGTTCCTGTAAAACTTAAGAGGTGAGCAGCGCCACTCAATAATGCCGCTTCTAAGCCTGCCATTCCACGAAAGCTAAAGTCATGTCCTTGCCACGGAACAAAACTAAGATCCCCACCAGTTTTGATGGCATATTTATTTAGAAGTTTGCGAAATTCATTGGCAGTAGTAGCGCTAGTGCATGGTAACCATAAAATGCAGGAGATTAAAGTCTCCAGGAAATTTGTTAGCCAGAAAAATTCAGGCTTTGTGTTCTTGATGGTGAACATAGCTACTCGCAATGGAACCGCAGTGCCTTCTGGAATCGCCTTTATTTCAAGAGGAAGATATCCAAGGTCATGCAGTGCTTCTACATGCTCGTAGGTAATCGCATCTGGGCCAAGATAGCTTTCGATGCGACGTTTATATTTGGCAATAACCTCCTGCTTTTCTCTAGCGAAAAAATCTCTATTAAAAGCCTCAATAAGGTAGTGCTTTATAAAATACTGCAATCCGAAAAAGATTATCTTATCTATACTGGAGACCCTACTTTTACGTGGTGTCCAATTAGAATAGACGAGTTCAGTTCCTTGAGGATATTGTCGTCTGTGGTCTACTTTGTATCCATCGGTTAGGTGAAAGATATTAATGTTCATACTGCCTCCTTATAAAACAAGTTCTGCTAATGGGACGACGCAAACTTTTTCGTCTTTCCCTGTGTAAAATGAGTCTGTCGTAAAGATCTTTTCAAAATGTTCACAAAGCTCTCTTACTCCTTTGCTGAAGATTCCATGACTAATAGTTAAATAGAGCTTTCCAGCATTCTTCTCTCTGAGTGACTTTGCTAAAGATAGAAATGTCATTCCTCCATCACAGATATCATCAACAATAAGACAATCTTTGCCATTTAGGTTCTCAGTAAAGATCTTTGTTCCACTTAAGTTTCCATTGTTGAGGTCTCTTATCTTTCCGCACTCGATTACCTGTGAGCCGGGGATCTCGTTAGCGATGTGATATATCTTCTTTAAAGCTCCAGCATCGGGAGCGATTAAAAGGTAATCACTTAGGTGAGCAATACTTTTCTTAACTAGTGTTAGGTTTGTTATTACCTTTACGTTCTCAATGAGAGCTGGTGCGACATCTGAGTGAGGGTCAAAGATTGTTACTTGGTTAAATTTTTGTGCGTTGATAAGATCCGCATAGACCTTAACAGTTAACGGTTCACCTGCAACCATCACGCGATCTTGTCGAGCTCCTGGGAAATATGGAAGGAATAGGCTAATCCGAGCTGCACCTCCTAAAGAAAGCGCATTCTTCGCTACAAAGAGCGCTCCTAGATCGTTAAAGTTTTTGATTCTAATAGTTATGGTTATGTCTTCGTCTTGAACCGATTCTTTCAGTTTTATATGAGGTTCACCCCCGGAAAAGGTGAAAGATTCATATCTAATTCCTTTGCCTAATGGTTCAAAAGATGGGGTCAGGTTGAGTGTTTTCATTTTGCGTATCCTTTACGCAAATTAAACATGATAATGAGCTGATAGTCAAGGATTATGTTCTCTTGGCTTTTTGTACTTGAGTTAAGCGGCTTAAATTATTAGTGAATCTCAAAATAGAAACCTTTGCGCTTCAGATGGAAATACCGAGCTTTATTAAACTTATAAAGGGAAGCAGGTCGGCCAGGCCCCTCTGATTTTTTCTCTTTTAGCTCTTCAAGAATATCAAAGCTGAGCATCTTTTTTCGGAAGTTTCTACGATCTAGTGGGCGAGTAAGTACTGTTGCGTAAAGTTTTTCTAATTCCGAGAAGAGAAATTTTTTAGGCAAAAGGTCAAACCCTATAGGTTCATAAGATAATTTCGCCTGTAAGCGTTGTAGTGCGTAGGCGATAATCTTTTGATGATCAAAAGCCAAAGAGGGGAGATCTTTGTAGTTAAACCAAGCGCTTTTTTCGGCATCGGATGATGCTTTTGTAGCGAACTGATTTGGGCCAACAAATGCGTAGTAGGTTATGGAGACTACTCTAAAGCGGGGATCTCGCTCTGTGTCTCCATAGCTATATAGTTGTTCAAGATAATTAAGTGATATTCCTGTTTCCTCTGATAATTCACGTCGAACAGCAGTTTCTAGATCTTCAGAATCAAGAACAAATCCACCAGGAAGTGCCCATTGTCCTTGAAATGGAGGGATTTTGCGCTTAATTAGGAGTATTTGTAACTCCTGTTGGTGGTAACCAAAGACCACAGCATCGACGGCAACTTTGATATTTTGTTTGATCATAACTCTATATTCTAAGTGCAACGAGAAGGAATGACTATAGTCTCTTAAAGAGTAAAGTCATACTCAAATTTTCTTTGAAGGTCTAAGGGCTATTTCTTTACTGAAATTTCTCTCAGTAATTTTTCTAGTGGTCTAAATAGTTCCAGTGGTGTCGATAGCTCTTGTGGTCCAATCTGAGCAGATAAAGTTAGTGACTTTGAAAATCGGTATATATCTGGAGAGCTTTGAACTAAACTTACAACTTTTCCTGTATCTATCGGAGCTTTCGGCGAGAAAGATAATCCTACTCGGCCAAGCGACCACTCGCACTTTACTACTCCAAATATCCTTAAGACTGCTCGTAGACGCATTAACTCAATTAAATTCATCACTTCTTTAGGCACTGGTCCAAAACGATCTTCAATCTCATCTCGCATATCATCTGCTTCTTCTGGATTGGTGAATCCAGCTAGGCGCTGATAAAGGACCAATCGCTCTGATATGTCTGGGATGTAATAGTCAGGAATAAAGGAAGGAAGTCCAAGTTTGACCTCTGGATCAATTGATTCTTCAATCGGAACTTCTTCTCCCTTTATGCTTGCAACTGCTTCCTTAAGTATTTTCGTATATAGATCAAACCCAACAGAGAGCACATTTCCTGATTGCTCTTTTCCTAGCAAGTTGCCAGCACCTCGAATTTCAAGATCATTAATTGCTAGGTGAAATCCCTGTCCTAGATCATCTAGTGCTTGTAGTGCTTTTAGTCTCTTTTGAGCCTCGCTTCCTAATCCACGTGTCGATGGTACGAGGAGATAAGCATAGGCTTGTCGTGAGCTTCTGCCAACGCGGCCACGTAATTGGTAAAGTTGCGCGAGTCCTAATGCATCAGCTCTTTCTATAATTATTGTGTTGGCGTTAGGAATGTCGATACCTGATTCGATAATCGTAGTTGAGATTAGTACATCAATCTCTTTGTTTATGAAGCGTTGAACAATTCCCTCTAATTGATCTTCTGACATCTGCCCGTGGGCATACTCAAATCTTGCTTCTGGCACTAATTCTTTTAAGCGATCGGTAACTCCCGCTATTGAGTCGATC
Source organism: uncultured Bdellovibrionales bacterium (assembly GCA_964612045.1). Classification (GTDB taxonomy): domain Bacteria; phylum Bdellovibrionota_C; class UBA2361; order UBA2361; family UBA2361; genus CAZTER01. The sequence goes on along the minus strand of CAZTER010000081.1, from coordinate 1,485 downwards.
CTATTGTGTAGGTAGAAGGCCTGGCCGTTTCGTTGTAGCTCCCTAAGAAGAGCATCTCTAACGATAGTATCTGAATATTGAGCTACATAGGTACGAATTAGTTTTCGATCGTGAGGCGGAGAAGCAATCAAACTTATATCTCTAATGCTTAACAACGACATATGGAGTGTTCGTGGAATTGGAGTAGCTGTCAGTGTTAGAACATCTACATTTTTCTTGATTGATTTTAACTTCTCTTTTTGAGCTACTCCAAAACGATGCTCTTCATCTACTATAATTAGACCGAGGTCTTTAAACTGAACATCTTTTTGCAAAAGTCTGTGAGTTCCGATGACTATATCGAGATCTCCTGATGCTAGAGCAGCTAAGGTTTTCTTGTTATCTTCGCTGCTGTAGAATCTGCTGATTGCGCCGATCTTGAAGTTATATCCGGTGAAGCGCGATTCAAAGGTCCTCCGATGTTGCTCAACTAAGATAGTTGTTGGCACTAGGACAGCAACTTGTCTGGCATGTTGTACACATTTGAATGCTGCTCTAATAGCGACTTCTGTTTTTCCGAAGCCAACATCACCACAAATTAAACGATCCATCGGACGATCGGAGGCCATGTCTGATAGAGTTTCTGTAATTGCTTTTAACTGATCTGCTGTTTCGTTATAGGCAAACTCATCTGCAAATCGTTCATCTTCAGCACCTTGTGAGTCGAACCTCCATCCTTTTGTGACACTACGAGTGGCATAGAGTTTAATTAGATCTCCGGCTAGAGTAATTACTGAATCTCGTACTTTTTGTTTTGTCTTAATCCATCGATTGGATGATAGCTTGTCAACTATTGGAGCTTGTCCTTCGGCCGCAGAAAACTTTTGAATTTTGTTAATATTCTGAACGGGTAAGTAGAGACGACTGTCGGCATATTCGATATGAAGAAAATCGCCCTCGGTTCCTTCTAATTCTATATGTTTTAATCCGCGGTAAATTCCTACTCCGTAATCAACATGAACAACAAAATCATCATTTTGTAGTTGAGCTAGAGAATTCAACAGTTTCTTTAGTGAAGCTTGAGAGCTCTGCCGTTTTCTATAGCTTCTTTCTCCGAATATCTCATTCTCGCTAATTAGAACTAACTTCTCGTCTAATAGCTGAGTTCCAACTGAGAGGTGTCCCTGTAAGATGGTTAGTGGATATGGATCTGTGCCGACCATCCATTCACAGAAATTACCTTTAAAGACTCGAGCGTCGAGATTTTCTCCTAAAAGAATCCTCTGTAATCTTTCGGTGCGAGACTCAGATCCAACAACGCATACTACTACGGCACCTTTCGCACGGGCTTCATTAATAAATAGGCGAAGTGGTTCAAGTGCTTTGCCCGTTCCTATTTGAGAACGAAGCTTGGTTGCAAGCTCGGTATTTGTTTTTGAGTTTATATTAACTTTTGAACCGGACTGCTCTCTTAGATCTGTAACATCTAGGTCATTTAGAACTACG
>CAZTER010000080.1:0-7139 GCA_964612045.1 uncultured Bdellovibrionales bacterium | reverse complement strand
AAAGCTGCAACCTGGTTCGCTGCTTGTTGGTCATGGATTACAAAACGATCTTTACGAGTTGGAATACTATGATCGAGAGTAGCGATACATTGCTTAGGATCTCTTACTTTTAAGTTACGTTCCTGTAACATGGTAAAAGCTTGAGCTGAAGTTACTTCATGCATCAACATTAAGTCGATCGCAAAAACAGCCGGATGGTTATCTTTTTGAGCAACTATATGACTGTCCCAGATCTTCTGAATAATATTACGGGTCACAAGGTTTCGCGTCACTGACAATCCTCCTGGAAAGAAGCTAATGACATCGGCTTCTTTTCTTGACTGAAGTTCTCCTCAATAAAGGCTCTATTAGCTGCGTCCAAGAATGCTTTTAAAGCAGAGATTTCAATATCTCCATCGGCTCCCTCTCCGCGCCAATATTCACCTGAGCTAGTTTTAACAACTATAGTAGATAAACTTCTTGCTGAAATACCCTGCCCTTCAGATTCACTACGATAGCTTTCAATTTCTAAACCGGGAATCTCTCGATCTACCAAATCTTTTAAAGCTGCCAATGCTGAATCATCACCATTATGCACCTCACTATGTGTTCCATTTCTACCAAATATAGATCCAGTTAGAATAACTTCAGAGCGTCCTGCATCCCTTCTATATTCGAACTTCTCGATTCTGATAGGTTTTCTAAATTCAAAATATCCCTTTAGAAGCTCTTCATCAGTAACGCCTTTTCTGCGATCTTTAAATACATCCTTTATATACTGAGCAATGTCAGCTTTTTCAGAAACATCACACCGATATCCAGCAGCTTCGATTAAAGCTTTAGCATGATTGCCTCCGCTTAAAGGACCAAACACAATTGAGATCTCTCTCCCAACTTCGCGAGGATCAAAAGGTTGATATGCTAATGGATTTTTAAGGATAGCGTTAGTGTGTCCACCTGATGAATGTTTCATCGCATTATCACCAACGATCGGCCAATGTGGCTGACGAGGAAGCATATATTTACGGATAAAATCAGAGAGCTTTTGCAATTTGGTAGTATCTACATCTGAATATAGCTCTACTTCGGAATTTACATCCTTTCCAAAATGCTCAATCGCCATAATCACCTGCTCTAGAGCTACATTACCAGCACGCTCTCCGATACCGTTAAAGCATCCCTCAATTTGAGTAGCTGGCCCGTAAAAAGCACCTTGCAAAGAGTTATCTAAAGCTAATCCAAAGTCATTATGACAATGCATCGACCAAACGATCTCATTTCCAGGAAACTCTCTCTTCATCATTTCAGCATGAGCTGACATGTGAGCTACAAAATAGTTCTCTCCTTGAAATCTAGATGCCCCACCTATTGTATCTGGACAATTGATAACTCGCGCTCCAGCAGAGAGCGCTGCGCGGATTAAATCTGTAACAAAAGATAGATTCTCTCCCATTCTGGAATAACCTTCTGGGCTGAACTCTACCTCTAATCCTGCTGAAACTGCGCGGGTTACAAATTGAAATAGATCTTCAACTATCTCTCCTTTTTTATCCGCTCGAGATCCTAAGGATGCTTTCATCAATATAGGATCAACAGGAACATAGGTATGTAACCGCGCTTTCTTATTCTTGACTGCTGGGAGTAGAGATTCGATAGAAAGATCAACTTGCTCAGATCGAAGCTGACATAGAGCAGCTATCGTAGGGCTAGAGCTATCTCCACCTAGCTCTTGAGCGATGGCCTTAACAATATCAAAGTCGATCTTACTTGCGGCTGGAAACCCAGCCTCAAGGACATCGATACGTAGCTCAGCTGCAAGTCGAGCATACTCGATATTTTTTTCAAAGCTCATTCCTGCACCAGGACACTGCTGTCCATCGCGTAATGTAGTATCAAAAATATCGATCTTTCTTCGCTGTCTCATCTTTATTCCCTAAAATTTATTGAAGGCCTCCACAAAAGCCTCAATAGAAGCCTGAATAATATCAGGAGATATTCCATTTCCTACAGACACTACCCCTTCTCGGCGTAACTTTAATTCAACCCAAACAACAGCATCTGTTCCTTGACTACGGATCTCTACTCTATAACCGACAAGATCAGTCGTTAATTGATCTTCAGTTCCTGCCTCTTTTAATGCTGCAATAACTGCATCAACTGGACCAACACCACTTGCTCGAGCTTGACGCTTTACACCATTTACTAGCACGACAACCTGAGCATCCGGTTTTCGATCCTTACCAGTCGAGATCTCAAAATCTTCAACAACTAGCTTATTAGAAGAACGGCTCTCAATAGTTTTAATCGCATCTTGAACAATATCTTGGAAATCAGAGAAAGTTACTTCTTTACCCTTCTTCAAAAATTTAGATACAGATCCTCTGATGTGTTCGATGTATTGAGTTGGATATCGTGTATTAAAATACTGCTCTACATATCGTGAAACTTCTCCATCTGTTGGCTCTTTTTGAAAAACAACTTCATTCGGTTCGGAGAATGCAACGCTCTTTCCTTTAAAAAATGACTGCTCATAGAGAGATAAGAATTCACCAACCTCTGGATAAATTGTTGGTGGTTTCAAAGCTACCTTAAGTAGTGGAGATGGATCCTTTAAACCATTACCAGTTAAGACGCATACCACCTTCTTACCGATTAACTTTCCGCTCTCTCTGAGCTTTATCAAGACAGCTAATGTTGAAGCACAAGAACATTCAACAAATAATCCTTCAGATCGAGCCAACTCATACTGAGCTTCAAGCATCTCTCGGTCGGTAACAGCATGCGCCTCTCCATGAGAATCATAGATACCTTTTAAAGCTTTAGCGCCATCGAGTGGATAGGTTACAGCTATCGCTGTAGCTACGGTATCTATAGTAGGAAGTGTTCGACAATCTCTCTCTCCTCTTTGGAACGCATCTACTACACTACTTGCCCCTGTGGCCTGAACTCCGATTAATTTAGGAATACGATCTATCAACCCTAGATCGTAATACTCCTTAAAGCCCTTTGCATACCCTGCTATATTAGTTCCACATCCAATAGGAACAAGAATATAATCAGGGACATCGAAGAAAAATTGATCACAGATCTCAAAAGCAGCTGTCTTTTGTCCTTCAACTCTAAAAGCATAATCACCAGCAAGATAAAAACCTAACTCCTCTGCAACTTGCTGAGCAACACGAGCAGCATCATTATATCGTCCTTTTACCTGAATGATATGACCGCCGTATGAGATTACCTGAGCTAACTTAGATTGAGGGGTATCTTCTGGAACGAAGACAAAACATGGAATACCTGCTGCTGCCGCATAACAGGCACACGATGCAGCCATATTGCCGGTAGAAGCTAAAACAATAGCTTTTGCTCCCATCTCTCTAGCAACTGTTAGATCTACAGCTGAGCCACGATCTTTAAACGAACCGGTAGGGTTTTGTGGCTCAAGTTTAAACCAGAGATCAATGCCAAGTTTCTGCGCTATATGACGAGCTTTTATTAAAGGTGTTCCACCTTCTTTCAAAGAGACAAAGTTGGCGTGATCTTTAACTGGAAGAAAGGGAAGATATTTAGAAACCAGAGGAGGAGCTACTCTAAAATAATCCTGATTAATTCTAGCCCTGGTTTGATCCATGTCCATCATTACTTCCCATGGACCATTTTCTCCTGTGAAGACAAGATTAGTTGGTTTTACAAGCTCACGAGTTTTGAAATCTACTATCGTATACATCGAACTATTCCTGATTAGTGTTTGTTATTTTGTTTTCTCCCCTTTTTCCTCCCATTCTTATGATCGATGAAGTTCAAAAGATCTCAAGACGGGAGGAAAAAGGGGAGAATGAATTATTCCGGACGGAGCTTTCTTACCTGCCGACCAGCACGCCATAATTCTGAGTTGGCAACCTCTGAAAGTTCAGCTTCCAACTTTGTTCTGTAATCTGGTTGGCTATTACGCTCGATAACGATCTTTGCCTCATTTCCTGTAGCAACGCTCTTGTAAAGATCTTCAAATACAGGAGCAACGGCTGCACGGAATTTATGTCTCCAGTCTAAAGCACCTCGTTGAGCTGTTGTGGAACAACTTGCATACATCCAGTCCATTCCATTTTCACCAACAAGTGGAACAAGGCTCTGAGTTAACTCTTCTACAGTTTCATTGAACGCTTCACTTGGTGAATGCCCCATCTTTCTAAGAAGAGCATACTGAGCTTCAATCACACCTGCTAAAGCACCCATCAAAATACCTCTTTCTCCAACGAGATCGCTGTACACTTCGCTCTTGAAGTTAGTCTCGAAAAGGTATCCAGATCCAACTCCAATACCAAGAGCTGCTACACGCTCTGTCGCCTTACCTGTAGCGTCTTGATGAATTGCATAGCTAGAGTTAATTCCCTTACCTTGCTGGAATAATCTTCTTACACTTCTGCCTGATCCTTTTGGTGCAACCAAAATGACATCAACATCAGCTGGTGGAACGATTCCTGTCTCATCAGCAAATGTAACAGCAAATCCATGTGAAAATGCCAGAGCTTTACCTGTTGTAAGACCAGCTTTAACATCTGGCCAAGAAGCGATCTGTCCAGCATCAGAAAGAAGATTTACGATCATTGTGCCGCGCTTCGCAGCTTCAGCTACAGGAAAGAGACTCTCTCCTGGAACCCAACCATCTTGAATAGCTTTCTTCCATGACTCAGTTCCTTCACGTTGACCAACAATCACCCTAAACTCATTATCGCGAAGGTTAAGCGCCTGAGCTGGGCCCTGCACTCCATAACCAATGACCGCAATTACTTCATCCTTCAAAATCTCACGTGCTTTTGACAACGGCATCTCTTCACGTGTGATAACATTCTCTTCTACATCTCCGAACTTCATCTTTGCCATAAATATCCCTTTTTAATTAAATCCAAGCACCTTCAGATGGTTCCTCAAGGGGAGTTTCCATTACATCCTTGAGTGTGACACCGTCGCGTCTCACCCCGATTCGACCAGAACGAACAAACTCTTTCACCCCAAAAGGACTTAACGCCTTAAGGGCTTGATTTATATCATCCTCACTTCCAGTCATCTCGAGAACTATACTATCGCTATGTTCGTGCAAGGTCCGCATCGCATAAGAGCAAGCGACGGAATTGAGATCCTCACTTTGATCTCTATTAACTTTAAAGATAGCGACTTCACGCACTACAAGCTCCTCATCACGGCTTACAAAAACTTCATGAACCTCGATGATTCTTCGGATCTGCTTAGCAACCTTTGTAGCTGTATCAAAATCAGAGTTAACAACTATCGTAAAGCGCGATATCCCACTGGTCTCTGTCTCAGAGACAGTAAGGCTTTCTATATTTAGTTTCCGTCTAGTAAATAAGACTGTGATACGATGTAAAAGCCCCGGTGAGTTATCTGAGTAAATAGAAAGTGTAAAATTATTCTTCATTTTGCCTCTAAAATTAATCTGTAAATTTTTTTCCTTTTTCTGATTTAGTCGACAACAACTATTCCAATCTAATCTCTGCTACACCACATCCGGCTGGTACCATTGGGAAAACCTTGCCCTCTTTCTCAACTGCGATATCAAGCAAGTAAGGAGTGTCCGCATTTAACATGCGATCTAGAGCTGCACTTAACTCTGCTCGGTCTGTTACTCTCTCAGCAGGAATACCAAATGCTTTTGCTAATTGAATAAAATCAGGATTATCGAGGTGAACAAAAGAATATCTACTATCAAAGAACAGCTCCTGCCACTGACGAACCATCCCCAAATAATTATTATTTAATATGATAGTTTTTACCGGTAATTTCTCCTGTGCAATTGTTCCTAACTCCTGAAATGTCATCTGAAAACCACCATCACCAACTACTGCAATCACTTGACGATCTGGTGCAGCGATAGCAGCTCCTAGTGCGGCAGGAACAGCGAATCCCATCGTTCCAAGTCCACCAGATCCGATCCATCCATCAGTTTTTGTATATCTATAGTATCGAGCTAGAGCCATCTGATGTTGACCTACATCAGCGATAGTTACTGCCTCTCCCTCTGTTTTTTCTGAAAGTAGATGAATAACCTCACTCATCTTTAATGCTGATGATGAAGGAGCGATATCTTCCTTGATAACTTTTTGATACTCGATCTCTGCACACCCTCTAAATCTCTCCATCCAGTCAGGTCTCTCACCTTGAGCGATCCCTTCACCTAAATGTCTGAGTGCATGCTTAGCATCTGCAATAATTCCAACTGTAGCTTTAACGTTTTTATCAATCTCAGCAGAATCTATATCGATATGGATAACCTTAGAATCTGGAGCATATTTTGCAAGATTTCCCGTTACTCGATCATCGAAACGCATTCCTACAGCGATCAATAGATCTGCTTCATTAGTTAGAACATTTGGTCCATAGTTCCCATGCATTCCTAACATTCCAACATAAAGTGGATGTCTAGTTGGAAAGCATGAAAGCCCCTGTAGAGTACAAGCAACTGGAATTCCACCCTTCTCAGCAAATCGTAATAACTCACTCTGCGCTCTAGAGATTAATACTCCGTGTCCGGCAAGAATTAATGGGCGCTTTGATGCACTAATTAACTCACAAGCCTTTGAAAGAGCCTCTCCATCAAAGCGGGACATTCTTCTAGATTTTTTCTCGTTATATTCGCCAGACTTATAGGTACACTTTTCAACCTGAGCATTCTTTGTAATGTCGATTAAAACAGGTCCTGGTCGGCCGCTTTGAGCGATAACAAAAGCCTTTGCAATTATATTAGGTATCTCTTCAGCAGAAGTAACTTGATAGTTCCACTTAGTTATCGGCATTGTTATTCCGATAATATCTGTCTCTTGAAATGCATCTGTTCCTAAGAACCACTTACCAACCTGACCTGTAATACAAACCAAAGGAACAGAGTCCATCATCGCATCTGCTATTCCAGTAACTAAATTAGTCGCTCCAGGGCCTGAGGTTGCTAGACAAACTCCAGCTCGGTGAGTAATGCGAGCATACCCTTCAGCAGCATGAGAAGCTCCTTGTTCGTGACGAACTAAGACATGACGGATTTTATCTTTATAATCATAGAGAGCGTCATAAACTGGCATGATTGCTCCGCCAGGATAGCCGAAGATTGTATCGACTCCTTGCTCAACCAAGGATCTCATTAAAGCTTCTGATCC
>CAZTER010000079.1:0-7201 GCA_964612045.1 uncultured Bdellovibrionales bacterium | reverse complement strand
AATATAAAATGAGAATCATAAGAATGAATAAGCTCCAAATAAAAAATAATAATTAGGCATATTACATCATAATATTATCTATTTAGTCCAATATCATAAAAGCTACTCATTATGAGTAAAATTATTGATTTTGGTAAAAAGGATCTGTTCGGCGAGGCCTCAGCAACTGCTTGCTTCATTTTGTGGGGACTATTACCGATCTACTGGAGCCTTTTTGCTGGTATTAATCCTCTTGTTGTTCTTTCAAACCGCATCATATATTCCGCCCTTTTTCTGATGCTTTGGCATGTTTTTTTTGCGCCTGCAAAATTCAAACTTCCAGATAAAAGGGATCTTTTTCTTTGCTTCATTTCAGGTGCACTGCTAGCAGTAAACTGGGGAATCTACGTTTATGCTGTCAGTATTCATGCTGTGCTCGCTTCTTCATTGGGATATTTCATCTGTCCTTTGATGTTAATAGGGATTGGAATACTTACCCTTGGTGAGGAGCGATCTAAAGATAAGATGTTTGCGCTAAAATTTTTATTACTTGGCTTAGTTCCTATACTAATGGAGGCCAATGTAAAGACAGTCCTGATTGCTTTTGGTTTAGGTCTCTCTCTAGCATTTTACGGAGTAGTAAAGAGGGTTCTTCGGATCTCCTCTGTATCAGCACTGACTACAGAAAGCTTGCTCTTAGTTCCTTTCGCATTTTTATATCTTATTACCGTTCAATTACCAGAAAGAGGGGTCGCGGGATTTTTTGTCGATTTAACAAGTGGTCCAGTTACTGTTTTGCCCCTTCTTTTATTTGGAATGGCTAGTTCTAGAGTCTCTTTTTCAACGCTAGGGATAATTCAGTACATAAGCCCGACACTACAGCTAGTATGTGGACTCTGGTTCTTTGGTGAGAAGCCTTCATCGATGGTTTTAACCTCATTTATACTGATCTGGATCGGCATACTAAGCAGAATTATATTGGGCGCTATGAAACCTGAAGTAGATCTTACAAATGTCAGCAGAAGATTACTTCACCTTATTCCTTTAATAACTTTTAGACGCTCAAGGCCGCGATAACTGAGGGCCTCTGATAAGTGCTCTAATTCGACTCCCTTGGACCCAGCTATATCAGCAATTGTTCTTGCTACTCTTAAGACACGCACGAATCCTCGCGCACTTAATTGTAGTCTCTCAGAGGCTTTATCTAAAATCGTTAGAGATTGAGCACTCAGCAAGAGAGATTGATTTAACCGATCACTGTCTAGGTATGCGTTTAGTATCCCAAAGCGCGATCTTTGGAGATCATGGAGCCTTTTAATTTCAGTCGATAAGTCCTCTGCATTAACTCTTTTTTTTCTTACTTCAGTAAGTCCACTGACAGGAACTGCACTTAATTCTACATGAAGATCTATCCGATCTAAGATCGGTTGAGAGATCTTCTTAAGATAGTTTGCTATTTCATAACTTGAGCATGCGCATGGACTCTTATGATCATCACTTCCTAGGCGTCCACAGGGGCAGGGATTCATTGCGGCTATAAGTTGAAAGCGAGCAGGAAAGTGAACGGTTCCTTTTGACCGAGCGATATTGAGTCCTGCACTCTCTAACGGTAGACGAAGTGCCTCAAGAGCACCTCTTCTAAACTCAGGGAGCTCATCAAGAAAGAGTACTCCATTATGAGCTAGTGTAATTTCTCCTGGTCTAGGTGGGGATCCACCTCCAATTAAGCCAGCCTCAGATACAGCATAGTGTGGATTTCTATAAGGACGCTCACCGTTTAAAAGCTTGGTAATAGAGAGACCAACAACGCTATGGATCTTTATGCTTTCAAGCATCTCCTCCCGTGTGAGTTCTGGGAGAATGAGGGGAAACCTTTCTGCCAACATACTTTTGCCGCATCCTGGTGGGCCAATCATTAAAATATTATGACCACCGGTTGCTGCAATTTTTAATGCTCTCTTTGCGGAGTCTTGTCCCCAAACATCATCTAGGTTTTTAGTATTATCTCTATTAACAGAGAGAGCTTTCTGTTGAATTGGCGATGGATCGCTTTCTCCAATTAAAAAACTCACAACATGAGATAAGCTTGCGCACGGTGCACAAACTACGCCACTAACTAGGGAGGTCTCTACTCCATTCTGCTCAGATACAACAATTGCCTTGCGACCAGCTCTTTGGGATTCTATTCCAGCGGCAATCGCTCCTTTAAGTGCTTTTAGAGCTCCGTTTAGAGAAAGCTCACCGAGAAACGTAAAGTTATCTACGAAGTCTTTGGAGAGCTGCTTCGATGAAACCAAGATTCCGATTGCTATAGGAAGGTCAAAGCCACCACCTTCTTTTTTAAGATCCGCAGGAGCAAGATTTACTAAAACTCTATCTGGTAGGTCGAATCCAGATTGAATAATCGCGCTACATACTCTTTCTCTAGATTCTTTAACTGAGTTGTCCCCTAAGCCAATAATTTGAAAGGAGGGAGTTCCAGGATCTGTTCTTACTTCAATGACAATAGAAAGAGCCTCGACTCCGTATATCGCGGCTCCATTAACTTTAGCGATTAATCCCATCTAGGATTATAATCGAGAACTTACTCTAAGAGTTGTCTACTTTTTAGGATCGCCCTTGCTTCTTAAGAGAAGCTCTATGGTCTCGCGTTTTGTTTCGCCGGTAAAATCAGTTCGCTCTTCGATGATGATTAATTTGTCCTTTAGTATCTCTACGACCTCGCCACTATTTTTCCCGATCTTTGTTCCTTTTCTTACAGTGAATCCTTTTCCAGCGCTGTTCTCAACTATAGCAATAGGATCTTCAAGTCCAGCAAGGACTGAAGAGAGTCTAAGTTGGCCATAATCATAAGAGGTGAGGGGGTTGTTAGGATCGACAACTCCGGATACTCCTGAAAAATCAAAAGGCTCAAAAGGATCTCTTTTCCCATTCGGATCATAAACAAAAGCTGTCTGCTCTGCGTTATTCTCTAACGACTCAAGGATAGAAGGATCTAACTTTGTATCTACTGTAGTGACTGACTTTGTCTCTGGCTGCTTATCTCCGAGGAAATATTTTCCATCAGTAATTGTATACTTTAATGGTTGTCCAGTTGTTGAATCGACAGGAACAACATCAAAATACTCTGGAACTAGATCGTTGAGAGAGTTAGGGAAGGATCCCTTTTTTGCTTTGAAGTCAGCAAGCGCCAACTGCACCTTGAGCATATCTTTTCTTTGTGGAGGAAGATCTCCCTGTGCAGAAACCTGTTTGTCCAACTGATCTCTAAATGTAACTGGCTCCTCATTGCTGGAAAATACCGTTAGGTACAAAACTTCGGCCACGATCAAAACACCGAGGGCGATAACAAACTTGCCGATAGGGGAAATTTTAACTCTTTGCGCCATGTACTTTAAGCACCAGATATCTAAAGATCAGTTTTATAAATTATAGGTGATTTAGTCTTTCGGCACTATAGATGATTTAGTTGCTTTCTTTAACGTTAATCTAGAGGAATCTGCTCCTTATATTGCCAATTAATTCCTATCTGATCTTCGTTTAATACTGTTAACAACTTCTGGGAACGAGCAAGGCTTATAATGATAGAGTTAGTTCATTATAGCAGTTTTCTACTGAATCATCTTGAGAGCTGCCATAGTTGCTTAACTCTCCACAGTTGAAATCCTCAAATATTTTATCATCCAGCAGTAAGCTTAAATTAAGATCCGAGGTAGATATACTTTGGAAGATGATAGTAACGATTAGTATTTTTATTATTAGAGTCTTAGCTTTCAACATGTGGGCTTGGACGCCAAGCCATACAACTAATTCAATTTGAATTAAGATATCGCGGGGTGATAGGATTTGAACCTACGACCCTAGTTCCCAAAGCTAGTGAGGATGAGGCAAGCCAAAGGTTAAGTTACACAGTGGAGATTATGCAGAAATGTTCAAAAGGAGGAAGAATTTAGATGGTAGAAGATGATGTTAAGACAGAGTTCGTAATTACTGCCTATGATTTTCTACTTAATGAGCGAGGGTTTCCGAGTCCGTCTCTGGGTATTGGTCAGCATGGGGATGAACATCATCAGCCGAATATTGTTGCCAGTGACCCGACAACTAAAAGGCGCTTATGTATAATTGAGCTCCTAGCAGAGGACGATAGCTCTCTTAGAGAAGAACAAGGGAAAAAATGCTTTAAATATAGGACTCGCAATAACCTGAATGACGTTCCTGCGTACCTTTTAACTCCAGGGGGGGGCCTGGATATGTTGCGAGTGTTCATTCTTAACGCCCAGGGCGAGTGGCAAGCTATTAATTCCGATAAATTCCCAACTTATGTAGAGCTTACTTCTCTGCAGTCGCCTTTGAAGCAACTCGAATACCAACATGACAAGGCTGCCGACAATATCGAGAAAAAAGCTACAAGTATGTATCCCTTCCTTATTCTTATTTTTGTTTGCTCAGTATCAGGACTCCTTGAAATCTCAACTAATGATTTGTGGCTTCTTGCTGGTATAGGCTTTCTTGTTATCTTTCCAAACCTAAAAAAAGTAAAATTGCTTAATTTTTTTGAAGCAGAAAGAGAAGCGAAAGGAAAATAATAGGGAGCCTTGTTGTCAACACTGCTGTTGAAGTGCTAACAGCACGAAATAAAAGGAGTTTCATGTTGTTTGGAAGCAGTAAGTGCATACCAAATGATATCGGGGTGATAGGATTTGAACCTACGACCCCTAGTTCCCAAAACTAGTGCTCTAGCCAGGCTGAGCTACACCCCGATACGAGGGGGGAGAGTATATCAACGGCGGATATTGTTCAATCTGTCTGGCTCAACTTTCATTTATCAGGGCTAAAAACTTAAAATGTTCCGTATTTTGGGAGTTTTTACGGTAACTTTTATACCCCTCTTGCAACTTAGCATTACGTTGCTATCTTCAGGGGATGAAAATTCAACCTATATCAACACTTCTTAAGACAAATCCACCAGTCAAAGCCGTCGAGGTCGGAGGCTGGGTCCGTACTCATCGACAATCCAAAAATGTCTCATTTATAGATCTGACTGATGGAACCTCTGTAAAGGGATTGCAGATTGTTATCGCTCCGGATCTAGTTGGCTATCAGGATATTGCGGCAGATGTAACTACAGGGGCTGCTGTGCGAATCGAGGGAGATCTAGTCCCATCTCAGGCACGTGGTCAGACAGTGGAGCTGCAAGCAACAAAGATAACCTTGATTGGTAAAGCTGATCCAGAAACGTACCCCCTACAGAAGAAGGGACACACGCTAGAATTTCTTAGAGAAATTCTACATCTGAGGCCGCGATCGAATACATTCGGAGCAATATTTAGAATACGTTCGATCGCTGCCATGGCAGTGCATGAATTTTTTCAAGAACGAGGATTTTATTATCTAACAAGTCCGATCGTTACTACCTCTGATTGTGAGGGAGCAGGAGCGATGTTTAGAGTTACAACTCTTGATTTAGCTAAGCCTCCAATTATTGATGGTAAGGTTAATTATAGTGAAGACTTCTTTAAGCGAGAGGCCTCTCTAACTGTTTCAGGGCAGTTAGAAGGAGAGATCTTTGCAACAGCGCTTTCAAGAATTTATACATTTGGGCCTACGTTTCGGGCAGAAAATTCAAACACTACCCGCCACCTAGCAGAATTCTGGATGATTGAACCCGAGATGGCTTTCTATGAATTAGCTGACAACATGGCGTTAGGATATGAATTTATCGTTTTCTTAATTAAGCGAGTTCTTGATAAATGCCGTGAGGATTTAGAGTTTCTTCAGGGAAGAGAGTTCGTTGCAAAAGATCTAATATCATCTCTGGAAAAAGTCGTTGTATCTCCACTTGAGACTATCGATTACACAGAAGCGATCTCCATTCTGCAGCGTTCCGGTAAGAAATTTGAATACCCAGTTGAATGGGGAATTGATCTACAGTCTGAACATGAGAGGTTCTTAACAGATGAATATGTTAAAGGACCAACATATGTAATCAACTATCCACGTCAGATAAAGGCTTTTTATATGAAGGTCAATGATGATGGAAAGACTGTCCGTGCGATGGATCTTCTTGTTCCAAGACTAGGAGAAATTATTGGTGGATCTCAAAGAGAGGAAAGGTTAGATGTTCTTAAGGAACGTATGGCAGAGTTCCACTTATCAGAGGAAAGTTATTGGTGGTATCTTGATCTAAGACGTTTTGGTTCTGTTCCACATGCTGGATTTGGATTGGGATTCGAGCGTTTCCTTATGTATGTGACGGGGATGAGCAACATTAGAGATGTAATTCCGTTTCCAAGATACCCAGGATATGCAGAGTTCTAAGTTTTAAGAGGTCTTTAAATGCGATTGCTCTTATCAATACTAGGTTTATTTCTTCTTTCCTTTCCTTCAGTAGAGGATGTTCTTAGTGAAGAGCTTCCAAGTTATAAGGTCGGGGTTATATTACCACTTTCTGGAGAAGCCGCATCGATTGGTATTGCTGTTCAAAATGGAATTGAGCTTGCTATTCGTGAGGTGGATCCGGAGTTGCGACGTAAGCTTGAGATAGTTTATGAAGATGATGGTTTTCAACCAAAGAATTCTGTAACAGCGCTTGAGAAGTTAAAGGGACAAGGGATAACAACGCTAGTCGGAGCTGGATCTGCAACAAATAAAGCGATGTCTTCTATCGCTGAAAACGCCGGGATTACATTTATATCAATTTCATCATCACAGGATGTTTCTAAGGGGAAGAAGCGGGTCTTTAACTTTTGGGTTACGCCTGAAGAACTAACGAGAACATTACTTCCAGAGGCAAAACGTCGCGGGATGAATCGAATTGGAGTTATAAGCTCCGTTCATGAAGGAATGCTCTCCATAAAAAGTGCATTCGATCGTTTAAATAACGGTCAGATCCAGGTTTTACTGGATGATGAATTTACTCATGATATTAAGGATTTTAAGAGATTTATCTCTAGAATAAGATCTACTCCAGGATTAGATGGTATTTTGGTTAATCTTCTTCCAGGACAATCTGGAATCTTTGTTAAGCAGATGCGAGAGCTAGGAGTAGAGCTTCCTGTTTTTAGCTATGAGGTTTTTGCTGATCCAGCAGAGGTATTAGCTGCGCAAGGAGCATTAAAAGGTCAGTGGTATGTAAATGCTGCTACTGCCGATCCTAGTTTTTCAAAGAGATACTCAGATGCTTTTCCGGGAGCCTCTAACTGGGCTGCAGCAAATGGTTATG
>CAZTER010000078.1:0-7214 GCA_964612045.1 uncultured Bdellovibrionales bacterium | reverse complement strand
ATCATTCATAGTTGTAACCGCGAATCCAGAAACATACGATGTACGACGAGGATTCTACTCTACTTACGAAGAGCGTGATGGATATCTTATCGGAGATTTTGACCTTGGGAATGGCAAAAAGCTTTCAAGTACATCACTATATCTTCATTCGATGGAGAGATTCACAGAGGCCTTGAAATTAGCAGGGCTCTCGGTTCAAAACACCAAGAAAGCTGGAATGCTCGATGAATATACAAACGGCCTTTATGTGATCTTTACCGGGAACAAGAACTAATTTTACCTAGCTCCCCCTACCAAATATACTTATTCCGACCTCAGCGATGACATATCGATTGAAAATCGATACTTAACATCAGATTTAAGCAAACGATCATAGGCTTCGTTAATCTTCTGAATCGGAATTATCTCTACATCAGAGATAACATTATGCTTCCCGCAAAAATCCAACATCTCCTGAGTTTCGGCTATTCCACCGATCAACGAACCAGAGAGATTTTTATTGCCGAACAATAAACCGAATGAAGAGATAGGAAGTGGTGTCTCTGGAGCTCCTACTAAAGTTAGGTTTCCCCTTAACCCAAGTAGAGCAATATACTGATTAAGATCATGCGGTGCTGCAATTGTATCGAGGATAAAATCAAAGCTATTTGCATGTTTTGCCATCTGAGATGGATCAGTTGAGATAACTACATCATCAGCACCCAGACGCTTAGCATCTTCTACTTTCTTAGGAGATGTAGTGAAAACAACAGTATGAGCACCTAGTGCTTTAGAAAACTTAACTCCCATGTGACCTAGACCACCGAGACCAACAACACCAACTTTTTTACCCTTCGTTACTCCCCAACGCTTCATTGGAGAATAGGTTGTAATTCCTGCGCAAAGTAATGGAGCTGCTCCAGCTAAATCAAGATTAGATGGAATACGGAGAACAAATCGTTCATTAACCACAATACTCTCAGAGTAACCACCGTAGGTAACACCTCCGCTATGTTTATCTGGGGAGTTATAAGTAAAAGTTGCGTTTGGACAGAACTGTTCTAAATTAGCCTGACACTGAGGACATGTTCCATCTGAGTCAACAAGGCATCCAATACCTACTGTCTCTCCAACCTTAAACTTACTAACTGCCGATCCAACCTTTGTTACTCTCCCAACAACTTCGTGACCTGGTACACATGGATAAACTGTAGGCATAACACTCTTCCATTCATTACGAGCTTGATGCAGATCAGAGTGACAGACTCCACAAAAAAGGACCTCTATCTGAATATCAGATTCATTTGGTTCACGACGTTGAATCTTAGAATAGGATAATTGAGATGTTTCACTTGCTGCAGAGTAAGCCTTGGCATTGTACATAAATATTATTCAAAATAAATTTATAGAGAATTATTAATAGGAACTATGTTGAGATGATAATTCACAAGATCTCTCTGCGCAATTAATCTATATAAATTTAATTTATATTGACTTGAGGTCCTGGAAATGAATTTGCTTTAAAGTGCCGAAAGATAGGAATTACATGAACGTCATTTATTTGAGTATCAAAGATGCCTCTAAGCATTCCTGCTATATTTGAGGCCAACGAGGCCTCTTTAACCTCTACTACTAACTCGTACTGACAACTTCCAAGATATTCTATGCAATGCACAACATTCTCATGATCAGAGGCAAAGGATTCTAATTTTTTAGAAAAAGCCGGGTCTTGTCTCTGCGCAAACACCAACAGCTTAAAAACCTGATTACCAAGCTTGAATGGATCTATATGATGATAATATCCAGTGATAACTTTATCACTCTCTAATTGAGTAATACGGCGACGAACAGTTGAAAAAGGAAGGCCCAAGAGCCTAGCTAACTCTCTCTCTGAACCATAGCTGAGACCAGAGAGTCCTTTTAATATCTGATAATCGATCTGGTCAACGGAAATTTTGAGACTCTTCTCTACTCTATTAGTAAATTTCTTTTTATTTTTTCGTTTGCCATAGAGATATTCTCTTCCATACGAAACTACTGAATTAACAATTGAGAGTTGTTGGTTACTAATTAAATTTGGGAAATTTGTGGCAAGGCGTTCTGTAAAATTAAATATCTCTTGAATCTCACTAACCCTAACCGAAAGGGCAAATTGATGAGTTCCTCCTATCTCAGCAAACCAAGCTACATTTGGATCGTCCTTTAACACCGCAATAAATTTCTCCCGTCGAGCCTTATCCCCACTAGCGACAGAAAAGATAAGATGAACGTCATAGAATCCTAACAAATAAGCATTAACAGCAGCTCTGCGTTGTCCTAGAACACCTGCTTCTCGCATCTTGCTAATAGAATAATTTACAGTATGAGCATGCAACCTACTTCGCTTTGCAATCTCAGCAATTGATAGGCCAGCATCTAGCTCTATCTGCTTTAAGATCACTAGGTCTCTATTACTTAGTATCATATTGCGCCAAATATATTAGATAAATGAATCATACTTAGTATTATTCGCTAAATAATTAGTTATTTATATAGATAAATTGCATTGATTTGAACTTTTTATCAAATTAGGAGCAATTTATGACAATACAAATAGATCAAAAACTAGGAGAGGAGCATCCTACCTTAAAACTAGGTGTCATCGGCTGCGGCAAACATTGTGTTCAATCACACATCACTAAGATCAGAGAGGATATAGGCACTTCATTTACTGCTGTATTTGATCCCTCACCTAACTCAATAGCTGAACTACAATCAGCGATTCTTGGTAATCCAAGGATATTTCAGACAGAAGAAGAGCTTCTTTTATCTCCGGTGCCAGCAGTGCTAATAATGAGCCCTGATGATTTTCATGCTGAGACTTTGCTTCATGCAGTTAGAGCTGGCAAACATGTCTTTGTTGAGAAACCATTAGCCGTAAACTCTGAACAACTTAACAGTGTTAGAGACGCAATGAATCAAGCTAATACTAATAATCTTATTATTAGCAGCTGCCACCCTCGTCGATTTGATCCTCCATTTTTATGGTTAAAAAATAACCTTCCAGATCTAATTAATGAACTAGGAGAAGTTTCTCACTTTGAGTTTGACTTCTCTTATCATAAGCCATCAAAAGCATGGAAAAACGAGCGAGGACTTTTACTTGATCATATCAATCACGAGATTGATCTTGTTCATTGGTATTTTGGACATCAACCATTTACTGCATGGAAGCTTGTCGACCAGCCAGATCACTATCATGTAGTTGGCATGAGAGAGGATTCTATTCACTTCTCATTTAATGGAAGTCGACAGTTAGATTCAAAGGTCTACAGGGAATTTGTCAGGATTAGGTTCCAACGTGGAACTCTCCTGCTTGATACAAACACAGGTGAGATCAATATACACAACCACAACTTAGACACTAATATTAATCTAAAAATTCCAGGAATAGATTATGAAAAACGCTTTCGTTTAGTTAATCAGAATTTTATAGATGCCATCAGAGGTGACTCTCAGAGTTATCTCAGCCTAAAGGACCTATATGTGAATACAGCTTTAAGTGTAAAACTAACAGAGCAGGACTACTGGCGATATATGGGTGAAGACCGGTAAACATTAAGATGTTATGAGTAGCGCCGTAACATCTTAATATAAACGATTACTTGAGAAGCGGCATTCTCAAAAGCTTTAGAACTACGACAGATCTTGGTCATCAGCATTCCACCTTCCATAACACACATGCAGAGGTCTGCTAGCTGCGCAGGACTAACCGAGCTAGGGAGATCTCCAGCAGCCTTTCTTTCTGTAAAAAATATCGCAAGTTGCTCTGTACTCCATTCAAAGAAAGTCTTCACAGCAAGACGTAGATGAGTTTGTTCCTCAGTAAGGTCGTTACCGATAGTTCCTAACGGACAAGATAATTCATACTCTGTAATTTTCTGGAAATTTATATAGCGTTTAAACCAAGTATTAAAATCTTTCCAACTTTTAATAGAGTAATTTGAATCTACTTGCCCACTACGAATTAGCTCCTGTAGATATGCAACAACTGCTAATACTAACCCATCCTTATTTTTAAAATAATGAGTGAACTGCCCCTTTCCCGTCTTGGATCTCTTAAGGATATCATCGACGCTGGTTCCTTTTATCCCGTTGAGATGAAAAAGCTCCATTGCAGCATGCACAATCCTATCTTTAGTTTTTATCGCGCTACGCATACTTCGATCTTATCAAATGTAATAGTTCAATCTGCATATATTTAAGATAGAGATAATCTATGCATTAAATAAGGATATTTTACTTGTGCTATCATAACATATACTGTACTAGTCAGTACAATTAATCTTTACTAATCACACAAGGAGTAAATTATGAGTTATGTAGATGGATACTTACTACCAATTCCTAAGAAAGGACTTAAAGAATACCAGAAGATGGCCAATAAAGCTGGAAAAATCTGGAAGGAACATGGCGCCTTAGATTACAGAGAGTGTGTTGGCGAAGATCTAAAGATAAAAGGAATGGCTTCCTTCACTAAAGTTAGTGGTGCTAAAGCAAATGAGATTGTTATCTTTGCTTATGTACTTTTTAAGTCGAAAAAACATCGCGACGCAGTAAATGCTAAAGTAATGAAAGATCCGAGAATTCAAGAGATGTGCGACTCACACACAAAAATGCCCTTTGATGTAAAGCGTATGGCTTATGGTGGATTTAAGACAATAGTTAATCTCAAGTAAACAAGAGGCTCTTTATGCAACAGAATCCTGTCCGATGGTTTGAGATCTATGTGCAAGAGATGGAACGTGCAGTTAAGTTCTATGAGGAGGTCTTGCAGTTAAAATTGCAAAAACTAGATACTCCAGAATCCATGGCTCAACCAAATGCGCCAAAGTTTGAAATTTGGGCCTTCCCTATGGAAGGAGATAAGGTCGGTTGTGGTGGAGCTCTTGTTCACATGGAGGGATTCTCCTCCGGAAGAAACAGCACTTTGGTATATTTTGCTAGCAATGACTGCTCAATCGAGAGTAGTCGAGTAGTAAAAGCTGGGGGCCGAATTGAGAAGAATAAGTTTTCAATTGGACAGTATGGATTTATTGCTCTCGCTTATGACACCGAAGGAAATATGTTCGGCATTCATTCTATGGAATGAATGAGCTTATCTAAAGTGTAATTCTCTTCAGAAATTATTAAGGTACTTATGAGTATATTAGCTTTCAATCCAGAATTAGATCTTAAACTTGAAAAAGTTGTAGATCTTCCAGTTGAAAAGATCTGGTTGGCATGGACTACTCCGGAATATCTAAAGCAATGGTTCTGTCCACTTCCGTGGCGAACAACTGAATGTGAAATAGACCTTCGTCCAGGAGGTAGATTCTTTACAGTCATGGAGTCTCCAGAGGGTGAAAAGCACTCAGCAAACGGGTGTTATCTTGAAATCATAAATAATAGAAGTTTAATTTGGACTGATGCCTTGGGCCCTGAATTCAGACCATCTAACAAACCTAATCAATGCCTCAATGATTTTTTTACGGGAGGGATAGTTTTAGAGCCTCTTGATGGCATGACTAAGTACACAGCTTTTGGTCTGCATGCCAGTAAAGAAGTTAAAGCTAAACATGAAGAGATCGGATTTAAGGAGGGATGGGGAGCTGCTCTAGATCAACTTATTCAGCTCATGAAATCAAAATAATAATATTATCTCTAATTATTTCCGCTTTTCTAATCATAATAGAAAAGCGCGCCAATCAATTAAGATTGGCGCGCTCGTCGTAATTATCAACTAATCACCCAATAGGAGCTCCCTCTCCTAATCTGATGATAGTAACTGATGCTCCAATTAATGGATCTTCAGCAAGCACGATACTGCTGCTTCCAGTATTTCTAATCGTGATAACATCACCATCTTCTAGCTCAACAACAACTTCACCGTGAATATTACCCTGGTTAGAGATAACAGGAACTGATCCAACAACTGGAGTTCCATTTACAGTCACACCTATAGCTGCATTCGTGCCACTAGTATGTGAAACACTGAATGTAATCTTATAAGTTGAAGTTAACGGAACAGTGAATCCTGCCTGACCAGCTGTGTGTGTTATTCCCTCTAATGGTCCATTATTAGTGAACGGAATATCACTGCCTGGGTTAATCTGGCCATTTTCTGGGATGTGATATGCATAACCAAATGTATCAAGACCTCCAGCAGCACCTGTTGGTCCAGTTGCTCCGGTTGATCCAGAATTTCCAGTAGTACCAGCATCACCTGTTGGTCCAGTTGCACCTGTCGCGCCTGTGCTTCCAGTTGAACCAGTAGCTCCTGTGGCTCCTGTAGAACCAGTCGCTCCTGTTACTCCTGTTGATCCAGTTGCGCCTGTGTCTCCAGTTGTTCCAGTAGATCCTGTTGCACCTGTTGGTCCAGCATCACCAGTAGCTCCTGTTGCACCTGTGGATCCAGTTGCTCCTGTTTCACCTACATCACCGGTGGCTCCTGTTGCTCCTGTCGATCCTGTTGCTCCTGTAGCACCGACATCACCAGTAGCACCAGTTGCGCCAGTCGATCCTGTCGCTCCAGTTCCTCCGATATCGCCAGTTGCACCTGTGGCTCCAGTTGCACCTGTTAGACCAGTATTTCCGACTGATCCGGTTGCTCCCGTTGAGCCAGTAGCACCTGTGGATCCTGTTGCTCCAGTGGATCCAGTTGCACCAGTCGCACCGACATCACCGGTAGCTCCAGTAGAACCTGTTGCTCCCACTGCACCAGTAGCTCCAGTATCACCAGTAGCTCCGGTTGTACCCTTATATCTATTTAAAAAACTCTCTAACGAAATCTCTCCCCTTGGACACTTTGTGGTAGAGCGATAGGTTACCTGACCACTTCGATTATCAAATCTCTTTACGCATAAAATGCCTTTTGTTGCTTGTGCTTCGGCTTCAGATACCAAACCTTGTGAAAAGCTTGCAGCCATAAGGCAAGCTAATCCTATTTTTAAACTTAAAGATTTATCTCTCACTCTGCTCTCCTGTAGAATTTAAAATAAGTTAACCAACTTTGAGCATAGATTACTCAGCATTCGGTATGATGTTAGCGGATATCGGATCTGATTCTAAAAACGTTTAATGAATTAGAAAAAATAGCTGGAAATAGCCTCTTCTCTTCATATAAGTGATTTCAACAAGTCTCATAAAGACAACATTGTTCTATGCGCCAGGAATTATTGAACTGTAGATCTCTATACATAAACCGTTACTTCGAG
>CAZTER010000077.1:0-7228 GCA_964612045.1 uncultured Bdellovibrionales bacterium | reverse complement strand
AGGCAGAGATTCCAATGTTAGATTCTGTTTTACATTCTGCTATTAATTCCCTATCTGTTTTGACAACTATTCCTGCACATGATCTGGAGTTAAAGCTTAAAGAGCAAAAGACAGTAGTTGTTTGTTCTTTCCCAACATCAGTTGGCATTCCATCAGATCTGTTAAAACGACGACCAGACCTAAAGGCAGCTGAAAGAAAAGTTGCAGCGGCAACAGCAAAAGTTGGAGTTGAGATCGGCGAATACTTCCCTAAATTCGAACTTCTTGGAACTCTTGGTTATGAAGCAATTAACCTTGGAGCATTAAATCGAAGAGGTGATGAATCATATAGCTATGGTCCATCTCTTACCCTACCAATTTTTCAATATAATAGAATTGCTACAAGAGTTGAGGGTGCTAAGGCTGGTGTTATAGAGATGCTTCATGATTATGAGAATAAGATCTTGATGGCAATCGCTGAAACAGATGATGCCATTGTGCAACTTAAGAACCATCAAGAAAGAGTTAAGAGTTTAAGAGAGGCTGCACAAGCAAGTGCAAAAGCGACTGAAATAGCACAGGCTCAGTATAAGATCGGAGAGATTGATCTTCTTACTATCCTCGATGTTCAAAGAACTCAGTTACAAACTGAGTCTTCTTTAGCACTAGCTGAGCAGGAGCATGCTTTAGCAGTAGTTCTTCTATATAGAGCTTTAGGCGGTGGTTGGAATATAGAGCAGCAACAAGGCTAGTTTCAAAAACTACTTTGTTCCAAAAATTCTATCCCCAGCATCTCCTAAGCCAGGCACGATATATCCATGATTATTTAGCTCTCTATCTATAGCGCCAACATATACATCAACTTCTGGATGTTTGGCTGTTAAAAGAGCCACACCTTCTGGTGCTGCAAGTATGTTCACCATCTTTATAGAGCGAGGATTATACTCCTTAATTTTATCAATAGCGGCAGCGCTTGAGTGACCGGTTGCTAACATCGGATCAAAGATAATTACATCACTACCAGTAGTAGATGGCGGAAGCTTACTATAGTACTCGACAGGCTTTAATGTCTCGTGGTCGCGGTATAAGCCGATGAATCCAACACGAGCAGATGGAATCAATTCAAGGGCTCCATCTAGTAGTCCATTACCAGCACGTAAGATTGATACAAGAACTATATGTTCATCAGCTAAGGTAGGTGCATTCATTCTCTCTAGAGGAGTTTCAATCTCTCTAAAGCTTATAGGAAGATCTCGAGTTACTTCGTAAACTAATAACATTGCAATCTCACGAACTAGAGTTCTGAAGAGAGGAGAAGAGGTATCCTTTTCTCTGAGAATAGTTAGTTTGTGTTGGATAAGGGGATGAGAGATCTCTTTGATTGGCATTACGCACTAATACTACAGATGCGTCGGTCTCCCAAGAGTAGAGTAAAAATAAGCCATCTCTTTAATAGAGATGGCTTATAGTTTGAGAATATCTGCTAAATAGCTTACTTATTCGATATTATCTAAGTAATCTTCTAGCATTTCCGCGAGCTTCTCTTACAAGGTCTCTTACGAAATCGTTAGCTAACTGTTCAGGAAGACTTTGAAGACTGCTGCCAGTTTGATACCTATATCTATCTTCTCTTCGAGTTGCATTGTCTTGGTATCTAAATTGTCGCTCTCTATACCTTGATTCAGCCATCTCTTCTGCTAAATCCATCTGTCGGCCTACATCGCCATGTCTTCTGGCATCAGATAGCTCTTTTGATAGAGCTCTTTGAAGAATATCTTCGCGCGCCGCTCCAGCACCTACCGCGCGACCGCGACCACGATCATCACTGTGAGATTGAGGCATATATCCTCCTGGCACAGTGCAGGATGCCAAGCTAAACAATGCCGCCGCGAGGACTGGCATCTTTAGTGCGTTGAATAGCGAGGTACTGTTATTCTGTTGAGCGCCATTTGTTACTGCTGGTTCTGGGTTCATGCCTCTCTCCTTGGTAATGCTTGGGTCTTACAATTAGGTGTTATTCAATAGAAAGCTGTGCAGGTAACATAAAATCAACC
Organism: uncultured Bdellovibrionales bacterium; assembly: GCA_964612045.1. Lineage (GTDB taxonomy): Bacteria > Bdellovibrionota_C > UBA2361 > UBA2361 > UBA2361 > CAZTER01. The sequence continues at coordinate 5,195 of CAZTER010000077.1, read as the reverse complement.
AAAATTTTATACTCGTTAGAGTAGGATTCTTGGGTGTGATAAAATTTCAAAACTTTCTTTGATTACAGATAGTTAGATTCTTGAGAAGATTTTTGGAATGAAAGCCAGCATAGTTACCCCAGCATCAGTAATGCCGACACCTAATATAGAGAGTATTGAGGTAGCAAATGTTGGCAGTCAGCCCCGTCATGCTCTTCATACTGCTCAAGCAAAGGGAATTCTATCTCACGGTGAACATATTGAAGATCTGATATTAATTCAGGCAGCACTTCCTGGCTCTCAATTTTCAGACTCCTTCATTTCAACGATCCGATCGATAGCAGGCTCAGATGGATCTCTCATCATAAATGAAAAATTTGATGGTAAACCATCAATCGTTGTTGGATTTGATTCTAATAGTGAGCCTTTTGTTGCTTACAAAGGCGGACTTACTCGAGTTAAAGGTGGCCAACTATTATTTAGAAGTGAAGAGGATGTTGATAAAGCTTTTAAATCAGAAGATGCAAGAGTTCCTCTATATAAGGATCTAGTTCGCTCAATTATTCCAGCGTTGAAAAAGGCAAGAGAATCGATCGGTCCTGAACTTGAAGGCTTCGTCTTTCAAGGAGATCTTCTTTTTCATAACTCAGGTGATTCGTGTCAGCGCGGAGATGCCGAGGTGCATATCCGCCCAAATACCGTTAATTATAAAGTTTCAAAAGACCACGCACTTTTCTCAAAAGTCATGAACTCAGATGTCGGAGTGGCTTTTCACACCGTAGCTAAAAAAGAAGTTGTTGGAGAACGGTTGGAGCAGGCTGCTTATTTTGATCCAGCGCTTGTTGAGATATTTTCCGATGCAGTTGATGGCAATGGATTGTTTGCGATTCATCCGTTTCAGGCGTTATCAACATCCCCTACTCCATCTGAATTAATCGATCGCTCTCTAACGGTAATAGAAGATACGTTTAGCCAATTATCTGATGATTTTCGTGAAAAATGGGCTGGTGGAGTTCTTGCGCGCTTCAGAGTCTTTCTTAACTCCTCACTTCAACCTGGTACAGATGGCGGATTGTACTCTGATGTAGAAGAGGGCAAGCCGCTGAATGTTGATCGTTTATCTCGCAAATTCAAAAGTTGGATCAGAGAAAGAGTTGCAGATGCTGGTTCGGAAGAAGAACGAGTTAAAGGGTTAAAGAGAGATCTTCGTGCATTTAACTCTATAATTAAAGAGTTTAAAGGTGATTTTGAATCGGTACTTACCGCTTATTATGAAGCGATTCTTCTTCACAGAACGCTAGATAAAAATTCACTGAAGGATGTTAAATCAAAACTTGGCGGAGGCGAGGTAGAGGGATTAATCTTTAGAGATGGAGATGTCGTTGTTAAATGGGTAGATCGTCTTCAATTTACTAGAAAGAACAATGATAATTGGCGTGGCGATGGTTCTCGTTGGAGTGATTTAGCAACGCTTCCAGCACCATTTGAGGTATGGAAACCTGGATTAGTTGTTATTCCGATGAAGCTCCAACCTCCACATATTGGGCATATTTTAATGCTGCGGGATGCTATAAATAAATTCGGTATTGATCGAGTTGTGATTCTTGCTTCTGATAAAGTTCCAAATTTAGCAGCAACAAATTGGAAGGATCTAAAACTGACAGATCGTAAAGGTTCTTTGCAAGAGAACCGATTTACTCATCCATTCTCTAAGGAATTAAGGAGAGATCTTCTTGAGGCCGGATTAGGTAAGGATGTTCAGATAACAATGGTCGCACCATCTATCTTACGCGACTACTTGAGAAGAGCTAAAGAGAGCGGAGCTAAAGGTAAGATATATCTTGGTCTTGGAGAGAAAGAGCGATCAACAGAACGGTATGCTGGAGATCTAAAGAGCTTCAAAGGACTTCTCGGTACAAAATATCTCCCACTTCAGAGTGCTGGTATTAGTGGAACTATGGTGAGAGATGCTTTTATAAAAGCTATTAATGACAGAGATTCATCATCTCGAAAAGCTCTTAGTGATGCTTTCTCTTATATCGAAGATCAAAGCTTAAGAGATCAATTTGTAGATCGTGCGATTCGAGAATATCAAGAAGCTAGTAGAGTTGCTCAGAAGATGCTTGCAGGAATGGTAAAACCTAAAAAAATTCCCGCTCCACGAAAGAGAGTAGTTAAGAAGAAGGATTAATAAAAGAGAATGATAAGTCGGATTTTACCCGACTTATCATCCAATTAGTAAAAGATATTAAACTTTCAATCCAATTTCACGTTGAGCTTCTTTCCATATCTCAAATGCTGCTGGATCTACTGGACGAATCCTTAGTTCTACAGGTACCGGTATTCGAGCTCCATGCTTATTGATCTTAACGATATCGTTAAGAAGACGAGCTCTATCTACTTCGCTTAACTGTCTTAGCTCTCCTTTGTTTAGTGATTCATCTAGTGCTTCAATTAGAGCATTAGATGACTTTGCTATAGTCTCTTGATTTGCTCCTTTTTGGAGTTCATCAAGAAGCGCTGCACTCTTGGTTAATAAATCTGAATTAGGTGCAGAGCTTGGGTTGCCTGATAAAGTCGAACCGAACTGACGAAGGTCTCCAGGTGAAGTCATGTTATGGTCATCATAACCTTGACCATAACCATAGCCGTGGCCGTATCCATGACCAAAAAGAGACCTACTTCTCGTCATCGGCATTGCTCGAAGCCTTCCACCACCGCCAGATGATCTATATAGTACTGTGACACCTCCATGGTATGCGCCATGTCCCATTCCAAATCCACGATCCATCTCCCATCCATTTGGTAGTGTCACTGGAATTTCTATCCTCTCTGGTCTGCCTGATGATCCGACCCTTTCTATTACAGAAACAAAGGAGGTATGACGTGATAATAATCCATGCTCCAACGATAGCTTAGTTATCTCCTCAGTTGTTCCTGTTTTCTCGATAGCTTTAATTCCTTCTTTCGCCCAGATCTGCCGAGGATATTGTTGCTCCGTACTCTTTACATTAATTGCTATCTCAACATTCTTACCTGAAGGATCTTTCCCGCACATAGTTATCTGTTCAGGAATCTTTGAACCTTTAAAAGCCATTACAGCAGGCTGTCCATAAAAGATGTCTTGAGCTCCAAATAAATCATCTGGAGATATACCTTTAATACTTATATCCCGAAGTATCGGACCAAATGTTCGATTAGCAATCTCGCGTGCTGCTTTATTGTAATCCTCACCAGGATATATCCAGTAGTTAGATCCTCCAGATAGCTGAGATACATTCTTTAATGTTGAATCATTTATAGCGCTGGATATTCCAACTCCATGAACTCTAATTCCATCTGTTATTGCTGGGATTCTATCTTCAGTTTGGCCATCAGAGAGCAGTATGATCGATCTTTCAACATCTTCTTGTGTGATTTTTGGAAAGATCTTGAGTGCATGATTGATCGCTACTCCTGCATAAGTTCCTCCCTCAGCATGAAGTTGATTGATTACTTTATCAACATCGACTTGCCCTGCTAAGCTAGCTGGCTGTATCACAGTTGGAGAATTGTTAAATTTCATGATTGCAATTTCATCATTTGGGTAGTTATTCTTAAGGTCTTCAAGAAATATCTTAGTGACCTTCTTCAATCCATCGATTGAACTTCCATTCATACTTCCGGAGCAATCAAGGCATAGAACCATTTGACGTTTCTTTGTTTCACTAGGAATTGATGGAAGGCATTGCACCAGGGCAAATTCATTATGTCCATCTGCTGATTCGAATGCACACTTATCAGCGCGTGGAGTAACTTCTCTCTCCTTACTTGGCATTGAAATAGTTAGGTCTCTATCAGGTAGTAGTTCCGATAGCTTTAAATTAAACTTACCATCTCTATCTAATTCGGTATCTTGTATTAAACTTGGATGTGAAGCTGAAGAGACGACAGTCTGATAACCTGGAGCAAGCTCGATATTTACAGCTGCTGTGTAGGTAATCTTACTAGCATCTACTATAGGAGCAGTAATTTTTGATGGGTCTATTTCCTGACCGGCTGGTATAAATCTAGGAGCTAATACGAGTGGTAAGGTAAAGCGCGCGCCATTCTGGAATTTAACGGGATGAATAAACTCAATACTTGCTGAAACCTTCTCACCAGGTTCGATTCTTCCAACCGACATAGTAAAGACATTCTCTCTTTCAGAGTTAAGAAGAGTAGCACTATCTCCTCGATCTAGAGCCTCTTCATATTCTCTCTCTGCTTCTTCGCGTGATTTAAGTGCTGAAACGATTTCGCGATCGCCGATCTTTATCTTTACACCTAAAACTGAAGCTTCTGAAGGAAGTGGAAATTTAAGAATTGGTTCTTGAGGAAAGTTAACCTTATTCTCATATGATAATCCGAGATTAATCGAGGCAATCGACCCGTTTACAGATCCGGTATAGAGCATCTCCTTTAAAGGGATGAGTTCTTTAGTCTCAGTTGTTTCGCTAGGAATTGATGGAAGAGATATTGCCGCATTTGAATTAGTCATGTTTCACCTCATTAAAGATAACGAGGTTATAAATAATCGAAATTGCAAATTTTGGAGTAAATGCAGTAATTTTGTACAATAACTAAAAATATATTAGAACAAATTTACAAAATATAGGCTCACTTAAGAGAATATTAGAACTGTTTCGATTATCAGATAATGATAACTTTGTTGGGAATTGTTAGTACTGTTTGTCGCTAACTAATCTGCAGAGTTGTACTACTGGCATGCAGCAAGAACTATCAGATAGAAATACTCAGAGCCAGGATCTTTCAACGTTATCTATTTCACGACAAGAGCTTCCAACTCTTCCCGTTGTAAATAAATTCTCTAGAGACCGAATACTTGGAATTATATATGGAATTGCGCTTGGTGATGCCATTGGTTTGCCGGTCGAAACACTAAGCGCCGGACAGATAAAAATGAGATTTGGTATAATTCAAGATTTTATACCGGTTGCTCATAACACTTACTATAAAGATGTTTCAGGAATCGGAGTTACCTCTGATGATCTTAGGTTAACGCTCTCAGTAGCTGATTCTTTAACTAAATCTAAAGGTTTTGATATCTCAACTTTAATAAAGGATCATGCTTTAGAGTTGGAGAGCGATTCTAGGGGCTGGGGTTCAAGTTCCAAATCAGGAGTAAATAATTCAGTAAAGCATGGCCCAGATTGGTGGAATAAAATCCCTCTTTC
>CAZTER010000076.1:0-7321 GCA_964612045.1 uncultured Bdellovibrionales bacterium | reverse complement strand
TGGGGAGATGGCAGGCAGAGTATCTTCATGTTTTTTTTTTTTTTTTGATCGGTCAATCCATTTAAAACCGCTCTCCAATAAAGACGCCACTTCTCTTTTATCTCGTTTCTATAATCTACATGAGCTCCATTATCCTTAGTTCCTACACAGGAGAAATGATCCTCTCCATTAGCAGCAATCTTATCGCTACTGGGGTCAATCTGCGCAGCTTGCTCGAACCATTCAAGCGCTTGAACGAAACGATTATTAAGCTCCTTAATATCGCGGATAGCAGCATGAGAGTTTAAAAAACCTGAAAGAAGATCATCCTGAAGCTCTGAATCTCCTTCAGCGATAACCAATCCACTTGTAAGCTCAATTAGCTCCCCAGGAGAGATTTTATCTAGCAACCCAAATTGACCTAATGCAGCACTAGCTATCTGAGCGATAAAATTATCTCTATGCCAATTTGTCGGCATAACACTAGGAACAGCCTCACTTGAGACATCAACTAAGGGATCAGACTTTAGCATAATCCGGTTATGCCTTGGTACGATTACTATGGAACATAGAATATTTCCTGCATTTTATAAGGGCAAAAATCTAATCTCAAATCATCCATTCTAGAATGCAAATTCAAACGTGACTAAGATTTGAAGGATGATAGCTTTCTCTAATAACATTTTATTAATATGGATCTCATGACTACTACACTAGCTCAATCAGGTCGCTCTCCTTCCTTATTAGAGTTTCGTGGTGATTTTATTGATTTAAAATTAGCCTCATTCCCAGAATTTATAGAGGCAAAAACAATCGGCGATAAAATACGAGCTATCTTAGATATCAACAAAGCAGAATTTGATGATTCAGTTTGTACAGACGTACGATTCCGAGAAGCGTTAAGAGATATAGCTTCTCAGCTAGCTCGGAATCCCTCTCATATAAAGGATATCGGAGTGGATGATACTCAGAGTTTCCTGCGAAGAGCTGCTATTGAAGCTTATGGATTTCATAATGAGGAGATAAAAACTGCGCTCTTGCACTGCTTGACCTCAACAAACAACCTCCTATCACAACTCACTATTGAAGCCATTTCCCCCGTTACTGGACCATCTGACTCTAAAAATCTAATTAGAGAACATACTTTTAGCCTTCTAAGACCAGAGAGCTTTGCCGAGACTCTCCTAGCAGTAGTTGAAGAACGTTTTACTAGAGATGAGAGAGTAACCACCAAAGTTCTTATAGCACTCAATCATCCAGATATTGTGCTTGACCTAGAACAACAAAAGAGGGTCTCTGCTCTGATTAGAGATGCTCATTATCAACCAACTTATCAAGCTGCGTTTGATCTACTAAATAGGTATGACTCCTCAGAAGCGATAGATATTGCTAATAAAGCAATCGAGATAGACGCATTTAAAGCAGATAAAAAAAGAGAGGCTCAAGCAATAGAGCTTCTTCTAAGATTACAACCGAATCAAAAACTCTTTACTCACCTCTCTGAAAGAGCCCGAGATAATGACATTATTATAGAGATGGTCCCACAACTACTAGAAAGCACCTCTCCTTTAGCAGTAGCCGCAGGCATCAGATTATTTCACGGACTCTATCCGCCAGCTTTTCGACTAAGCGATATCCTTCCTGATTTAAATCCATTAAGAATCAAACTTAATGAAAAAAATTGTGACCCTTCAAATGTCAGAGACCTTTTAAACTACGAGTTAAAAGAAGCTATTCATAAACCATGCATACAGAATGGAAGACGAGCTATTGCAGCGCTTGATAAGTTAGCCTTGGCTGCCTAGGTAAGGTATTTGTAAGTAAATAAAATATCTAAATGTAGTTAAATACTTAACTAGCTCAAGCTTCATAAAAAACTACGAATAATACTTGGAGACATGCAGACTTTCTCTTCGCATAACTTAGCCTAGTTAGGAGAAGCGGCTAATGAATCCAATAAATATAGATCAAAGAACAGAAGAAGGTCTATCAGCAGCCTCGATCCCAACTCATCGACTGCCATATCCGATAGACCGTGAATCACAATTTGGATTAATAGTTGCACCTGTCTACGACTCTCTTTGCTCCATTCAACGCGATCTTGCAAATCCAGACTTTGCATCTAAAGAGTGGAGATTTGCTGCATTTCCTATCTTAAGCGAATACTTCAAGGATAGAGATCTTACGCAGATTACTTTTACCGTAAATGATCAGATGTGCATGATGACCGATCCAGTCATGAATGAGATTCGAAGAATTTTTAATCATGAATGGTTTGCTCAAAAGATCATGAAAGCAGCACAGGAGAGCCAAGCAGGACTTAATACGGAGGACATGACTGCAATATCTAATCTTGCTCATACAATTCGCTGCTTTGGATTTTCCAAATTTTTAGGTGGAGAGAAGTCTGATCTAGAAGAGTTTACAACTCATTTTCCTTCCTCTAAGGATATGGTCATAGACATGTATAAAATCTGTGAGATATCAGAGTCTGTCTCCGAGGGGTCTCAGTCTTATGTAGGATTTTCTCGACAGATAAATGCAACACTACTAAATGAGTGTAGAGCAATTGCACGTAAAGCATGGAATGAATGGAGTAAATACAGCAAGTCATTATCACCTGGAGAACCTGGGCTTTTAACTGACCCTGATCACTTGTGGGTTAATTTAGCATGCGACTTAGATCTTCTTCTTTCCTTCAGTAGCCAAAGAAAACTTGCACTATCTCCATTAAGTAGACCTACTACGTTTATGATTGTCGAAGATAACCCTCTTCATCAATGGTCATTTAGTGATCTTAATAGACTTAAAATGGCCTCATTTTATCCTCCATCAAACAAGACAGAGAGAAGATACGCGAAGGATTTAAGCTCCCTCTGTTATTCCTCTGCCAAGGAGGCGTTTAACTCTATAAATGAAGCTATAATAAACTCTTTTCTCCTTCCTAATGTAATAGTAGCTGATATTGAGCTAACGGACTCTGATATGAACGGGCTAGATCTAGTAGAGCAGGTAGATTCTCTCTTAAAAGAAGCTGGCCGGAGGTCCGAAGTTGAAATTGTAATGGTTTATTCAAGTAACCTTAGAATTCACGACCAAAGAGTTAGCCACCTTAAATCACAGGGAATAATAAACGAATCTCATATAAAGTCAGATTTTAGACTAGGTGACTTATTATTAGCGATCGAGAGTCAACGAGCCTCAAAAATAATTTAAATTGAAGAGATCAGATCTCGTAGCATATATTACCGAAGCGTATTCAAACTTATATTCCATGAGACTATGCAATGATAATAAAAAATATGCATAAATTCCTTCTTCTTTTTTTTTTAACTTTACTTATCTCTACTCTAGTACAAGCGCAGACTATTAACTTTGGTGCAACATTATCACTAACCGGCGGAGCAGCTGATCTTGGAATCGCCTGCCAAAATGGAATTGAACTTGCTGTTAATGAAATAAACCTTAACGGCGGCATCAAGGATCAAAAACTAAAGATCGTTTATGAAGATATCGGAGATGTTGATTTAAAACGAGCCGCACTTGCAGCTCAGGGCTTTATTAATATTCACCATGCAAAAGCACTTCTTCCAAACTGGTCTGAAGACGCTGAGATCCTTGGACCAATGGCAGAGAAAGCCAAGATTATCGCTATGACATTAGGGGCTGGCGGACCAAGAGCTGCAAGATTTTCCAGCAACCTATTTCGAGCAACAACCTCTGATGGAGAGCTCGCTAAGTTTGCAGTAAAACAAGAACGCGAAAGAGGTTCAAAAAATGCCTGCGTATTTCTTGCTGATACGAGATACTATCTAGATGTAGGAGAGGACTTTGTCCAAGAATGGAATTTAACCGGAGGTCCCCAACCTTTTATTCAAACCATCCCCTATGGGTCAACCGACATCCGAACATTAGTAGCAAAACTAAGAGATAAAGATTGCTCTTCTGTTTTTATCTGGGCCTCTCCTGCTACAGATCTGGCGCTATTAAGAGAGCTTAAGAATCAGTCAATCAACGCTAACGGAATCTTACCTTGGTTTATTGAGGAAGGCATGGCTAAAGAGATCTTTAACGATGCCAAGAATCACCTCTTCTTATATCGATATAGATTAAGTGCTTCTGATTTTGCAGATCGATATACAGAGAGATATTCAAAGGCCCCAATGCGACCTGCTGCAAACTGCTATGATGGAGTTAAGCTACTATCTCTAGCAATGAACTCAGTTGGAACAGAGATGGATAAAGTCTCTGCTTTTCTATTTAATCTTAAAGACTATCAAGGAGCTTCAGGTCCGATAAACTTCCAACAAGATCGAGAACGCACGGGGGAACTTATTGAAGAGATTCAGATTAAGTAGCCATCGAATTATATTCAGAATTCTCTCGGACTGCCAACAAATTGAAATTATTGAAAGTTTTAACACTTCCCTAACAAACCAATGTTTGACTGGGTCCATATAAAGCAATAGAGTTAGAGCACTATGTTTGAAAAACTAATTGGTTCGAAAGTCTCCTCATCTGCAGCCGGCGTTGATATCAAAATTGTAGACCACGGCTTCTTCCTAAAAGCTCCATCATTAGAAATAGGGACAAAATTGCTTGTCTCGTGGAGAACTGGAAAAGCCTCTCCATATTCCGGAGATGGTTCAGAATTTACACACAGAGAGCTTGAATATCGTCCAGATTCAAGAAGTGGAATGTTTATTAGAACAGATGGTAAAGCAGTCGATGTTACTGTCGTTAAGAAAGAAGATCTCACTGAGCACACCACTGCAGCAGACCTAACAAGAAGAACCTCCAGAGTGACCGATTATCGAGTAAGAGATAGTCATTCTGATTCTACCCCTTGGTTTAACGATCCTTTACATCCAGCAAATCCATGGGGAGTATACGGCAGCCACTTTAGTCTAAGCACTCCACTAGAAGAATCTTCTCTTCCACCACCACCAAGAGAGGAAACTCCTCCACATCACTTTCACATTGAGGAATCACCACCAGAGACTGGCCATCATCATGGTCACAGAGAGGAAGCTCAATCTCCATTTGCAACCGACGTTACACTTAACGAGGTCGTAAGTGGTGGAACTTCAGATCTTGAAGGTGGAGTTGGCACACTTAGTGGCCTACAAACTTCTGATTTGGATACTGAATTTGGAGACTCCTCGAAAGAAGAAGTTCCATCAGAAAACGAATCTCCGTTTGGTTCAGCCTCATCTGATTCCGAAGTAGAAGTAGGCTCAGGAGAAACAGGAGCAGGGCCTTCAGATACAGAGCCGTCAGCTTACTAAGAGTACAAAGCTATAGTACAGTCCTCTTCTAAGTTAGATGAAATTAGTTAGGTAAAATCTAACAACATCTTATCTAATGTGAGTTATTGTACTGAGGTCGTTATATGCGCACCGTAATCTTTGGAGATCCATTTCTATTCCGTCGCACCCAACGAGCCTTCGGAGGTGAATGGCTCGACATCTCTACTCCTCAAAAACTACCAATTAAAGATACCTTATTCATCCAAGCTGGAGCTTTAATCCAAAAATTTTCAGGGTGGAAAAACAAAGAAGTTCTAGTTGCGGTAGGCGCAACTCCAGAAGAAGAGAGATGGAAAAATTATTTCAACTCGCCGCGTCTTTCAAATAGGCCAGATCCAAGATCCTTCTTCCTATCAGCACGTGCGATAAAAGAGCTAAATAAGCTATGGAATGGAAGAACCATTTTTGAAGCTATAAGCAAAATTAAAGGACAAACTTGGGTCGAGCCCCAACTTCGCAATTGGTACCACGAAAAACTAAGAGTTCTTCAGGTTGTAACATCACTCCAAGTAGGCGGAGCTGAAAGAGTCTGTCTCGATTTATCCGCTATGCCTGAATGTGTTGGAATAGCTAGTTGGGGAGCACCTCGCAGAAGCGTTCTAGCAAATGCTAATTGGGATCTTACTAATGTTCCTTATCGCAAGAAGACTGAGGTTGTTCTCAAATTAGCTCGTCGCTTAAATGTAGATTTAATACACACACACTTACTAGATGCAGAGATAAACGTAGAGCTTGAGAAACACTTCCCTGTTGTAACTACTATGCACAACACCCCAGAAGGATGGCCTCGAGGATATGACAAATTACGTCCCGGTTTACTTGTTGGTTGCTCTCGAGAAGTTACTCGACATCTAGGGCCAACTGCTAGAACCGCTTGGAACGGGATTGGAATAACGACCTCGAAATCAAAAACAGAGAAGAAAGATAAAGAGATTAAGTTGATCTCAGTTGCTAATTTTAGACCACAGAAACAGCTACACAAACTTCCTCGGATACTTGCAGAGTTAAGAAAGCGCCGTTTTAAGCCAACCTTAACTATCGTTGGTCAGATTCATCAAACCGATCCACGCTCACTAGGAGCCTGGAAAAAATTCTGGAGTGAGGCGAAAAAATTCCGTGTAGATAAGATAATTCAAGAGGTGCACTCACTCGATGTGAGTCAATATCTTGCCGAATCAACCGTGTTTGTCTCTGTCTCAGCTCATGAAGGATTAAGTCTCTCTCAACTAGAAGCACTAGGATCTGGACTCCCTGTTGTAGCTACAGATGTAGGTGGTGCCCCAGATATTAAAAGAGAGGTAAAAGGCGATGGCTATATCACTCTTCCTAAGAATGCAAATGCTAGAAAATTTGCTGATGAGATAGTAAGGGCTTCTGAGTTGGAACGGAGAGATCGTCTACCGACATGCTTCAATCTCCAATCCATGCGCAAACGCTATTTATGGATATATTACGCATCTCTTTCTCGCGGGCCTACCAGCAATGAAATATGGCTTGTAACAAATAACTTCTCAATGGGAGGAGCACAGACAAGCGCGAAACGCTTATTAGCTAAACTAACAAAGCAGTATGATTCGGTGCGAGCATTTACACTGCAAGAATCTAAGCCCACAAAAGGATCAATCGAACTGGCTAAAAGTGGAGTAATTGTATCCAACCTCGAAGGAGCAAATGCTTACTTAAGAGCTTTAAATCTAATGCGACTTTGCGCGATCTCTAGACCGAAAGGAGTCCTGTTCTGGAATACAATGTCAAATGAGAAGTGCTTAATAGCTGATGGGATAACTGCACCGATAACAGACGTATCACCAGGAGAGATGTATTTTAAGGAGATGGAACGTTACCTATCCAAACCAATCATCGAACTTCCAATCCGTGGCTCTAGAGATTATGGGCGATTAGTTAAGAATGGAGTTGTTAAATACGGACGAGAATTAGAGAGGATGCAAACCTTTCTGGGGAAAACTCCATACGTCGTTCCGAATGGTGTAACAGGAATAAAATTGACTCGAAGAAATTTTAAGAAGAAATTA
>CAZTER010000075.1:0-7342 GCA_964612045.1 uncultured Bdellovibrionales bacterium | reverse complement strand
TAACTAAACGCCCTGTTTCAATGATTGAAGCTCCACTACAGCAATGTGGAGTTGTTGTAAAAACAACTGCAGGATTTCCCCCAGTCACAGTGCATGGTCCTATGCGTGGCGGGGAGATCATTGTGGATGGATCTGCTAGCTCTCAATTTTTGAGTGGTTTATTGATGGCCCTACCACTTTGTGCTCATGATTCTATAGTGAAGACTGTAAATCTTAAGAGCAAGCCTTACATCCTGATGACACTTGAACTACTTAGTGATTTTGGAATTGATGTTGAATATTCAGAAGATTTAAGTTTTTTCAAGATTGCTGGCAATCAAGCTTATCGTCCAATTACCTATACAGTAGAGGGAGATTGGAGTGGAGCATCATTTCCATTAGTCGCTGGTGCTATTGCTGGACGAGTAGAGGTTAAAAACCTTAGATTAAATTCAAAACAGGCAGACAAAGCGATACTTGATGCCATTAAGTTAGCGGGAGCTAATATTGAGGTTGCAGGTGATAGTCTCACCATAGAGCATAGACCTCTGTCAGGATTTACATTTGATGCAACAGATTGCCCAGACCTTTTTCCACCTTTAGTTGCACTAGCAGCTTGCTGTAACGGGATAACAACCATCAAAGGAGCAAAGCGCTTGGCTGACAAAGAGTCAGATAGAGCAACTGCCTTAACTAAAGAGTTTGGTAAGATGGGAATCTCTATCGTTGTAAACGGTGATGATATGCATATAACCGGAGGAAAGCTTAGAGGTGCTGTTGTTGATTCTCATAATGATCACAGAATCGCGATGGCATCTGGAATAGCCGCACTTAGAGCAGATGGAGCAGTTACGATAAATCAACCTGACTGTGTTGCTAAATCCTATACAGAATTTTTTACCGATCTTAATTCATTGAGGAGATGAGAGAGTATATATGAATTCCTTCGGAAGAATTTTTAAAGTTGAAATGCTTGGAGAATCTCACGGCGAATGCGTGGGAGTTTTAATAGATGGCTGTCCAGCAGGTATTCCACTAACTATTGAGGATTTTTTAGGAGATCTTGAACGACGTAGATCTGGAGCAAAAGGGACGACTCCTCGCAAAGAGAGCGATACACCGATTATTAAATCAGGTGTATTTAATGGACACACTACTGGAGCTCCTATACTAATTCTTTTTGAGAACCAGAATACACAGTCAAAGGATTACGATCGCTTAAAGATAGTTCCCCGTCCAGGTCATGCCGACTTAGTAGCAAAGCAGAAATTCGGGGGATGGAATGATCATCGTGGTGGAGGACACTTTTCAGGTCGTCTTACAACTGGTGTAGTTGCTGCAGGTGTAGTTGCAAAGAAGATCATTACTCCGTCTGAGATTAGAGCTACTCTTGTTGAAGTTGGTGGCTCTACTGAGATTGAAAGTGTAATTGATCAAGCACTTCAGGAAGGAGACTCTTTAGGAGGAATCGTAGAGTGCCGAGTTAGCAATGTTCCTGCATCATTAGGTGAGCCTTTCTTTGACTCAGCAGAATCACTATTAGCCCATGCAGTATTTTCAATTCCAGCAATAAAAGGGATTGAATTCGGTAGTGGATTTCAAGCCGCAAAGATGAAAGGAAGTCAGCATAATGACAACATTTTATCTTTAGATGGAAAGACTGAGACAAACCATGCTGGCGGTATAAACGGCGGTATTACGAATGGTAATCAGGTAGTATTCAGAATAGCTGTAAAGCCTACCTCTAGTATAAAAAAAGAGAAGCGCAGTATTGATACGACTACCGGGGAGCAGGTCAATATATCTGTAGAGGGACGACATGATGCTTGTATTGCATTAAGAGTGCCTCCAGTCTTGGAAGCCGTTGCGGCGCTTGTGTTTGCAGACCTAATGTTAATTGAACAGAAAGTATCAAGAGTAAGGAGATAATTATGGACTTAACGAAGATAAGACAACAGATCGATATCATTGATGCAGAGCTAGTTCATCTCATTACACGAAGAATGGAGTATGCAATCCGTACCAAGAGATTTAAATCTGAAGTTGAAGATAGCTCCAGAGAAGTTCAGGTTTTAAATAGAATTAATAATATCTCCAACGCATTAGTAAAAAGCGACTTTAGTCAGAGACTATTTAAAAACATCCTAGAAGAAAGTAGAAGATTACAATCTCTACAAACACCACTTGTCGCATTTCATGGTGAACATGGTGCCTATGCAGAAAGTGCTCTAGCTGCTCTTGATTCAACATGGATCGGAATTCCACACCGTGAATTATCAGCGATTGTTGATGGAGTAGAAACAGGCGCAGTAGACTATGGTATTCTACCTATTGAGAATGCAGTCGAAGGAGCTGAACAAGAGGTTCAAGATCTTCTAATTGAATCAAATCTTAAGATAATCGCAGAGATTAAAGCTCCAGTTCATCATGCCTTAATGACGACTCACGAGACTGATTATAGGGACATAAAAGAGGTCTTCTCTCATCCTCGTGCGCTCTCTCAATGTCGTGGTTTTCTTAAAAGAAACAGACTTGAAGGAAAGGCTTATTATGACAGTGCTGGAGCTGCATTGATGTTGCTAAGAGACCGACCATCTTCAGCTGCTGTTATCTGTAGTGTAAGTTGTGCTCAACTTTACGATTTAGAGATTCTAAAGGAAGGAATTCAAGATTTTGGAAATAACGCAACTAGATACATAGTTGTTGGAAAAGCTTCTTCTCATGAAAATGGATCGAAATGTTCAGTAGTTTTTGTAACTCCACACAGAGCTGGAGCTTTACTTGAAGCCCTTTCTATATTCTCAAAAGCATCGATCAATCTTACAAGAATTGAATCTCGCCCTCTTCGTAAAGATCCAACTCAGGTTGCGTTCTTACTCGACTTCTCCGGTTCTGAGAATGATTCGAAGATTCAAGGAGCTTTAAGTGAACTTGAAAAGCACTCATTATCTTTTAGATTTTTAGGTTGCTATCGGGAGTTGGAGGTTCTTTGAGCACATCAGCTGCTACTTTCTACAAGATAGCCAAACGGGTCAGTGAGCTTCAAAGTCAGGGACGCTCGATAATCTCTCTGAATATTGGACATACTGCACTACCACCGCCACAGCTAGCGATAGATCAGCTGCACCTAGTCTCAGGGGCAGAGCCTTCAAGCTATGGACATCCAGCAGGAATGTTTGAGCTAAGAGAGGTAATTAGTAAGAGAGAAGGGGTTTCTACTGATAATATTGTAGTGGGTTCAGATTCAAACTTTTTACTCTTTGCCTTAATAAAAAAAAAAAAAAAACGGGGACAAAAACTTTCATTTCCTGAGCCATATTGGCCTGCATATCCTCTAATCTGTGAAGAGGTAGGGATATCCCATCAGGTGATACCAACTACAATTGAAGAAAAATGGCAGATAGATCTGAAAAAGATCCCCACAAAAAGCTCGATCTTACTCTGTAATCCACAAAATCCAACAAGTGTTAGTTATTCGAGAGAATCCTTATCTGAAATATCAAAGAGATGCAGAGAGCAGAACTCTTTCCTAGTTATAGATGAAGCTTATCGAGGCTTAGCCTTCACACCTATTTCACCACCAGAAGAGGCCATTAGAATTAGATCCTTCTCCAAAGAATTTAATATGGAGAGTTGGCGCTTAGGCTATATGGTTGCACCAGCTGAGATATGTAATGAAGTGATATCTTATATACAAATTACCAACACATGTACTCCAACTATATTACAGCGTGCTGGTATACCATGTATTAATGCCGCAGATCAGATTACCTCCAATAACAGAGAGATCTGGTTTGAAAGATTAAATACGCTCCAGGAGCAATTACTACAAAATGGATTTCATTTTTGTCGATCAGAAGCAGCGATGTACTCATTTGCAACTCATCCGAAGATTACCAATAGCGATGCCTTTTGTGAAAAGTTGATAGAGCATGGAGTTGCGCTTGCGCCCGGATCTGCTTTCGGTAACTTTAAAAAGTTTGTCAGGATTAGTGCCAGCGCTAACCCTACGCAGCTAAAAGAAGCTGTTTCAATTATGGTAAGGGTACTAAATGAGTGAGATATCAACGATTATTGGATACGGAAGATTTGGTGAGCTTTGGGCAAAGCTAATCAGTAAGTTTTGTAAAGTTCAGATAGTAGAAAGTGATAGTACTCGCGCAGACTCAGCAAGAAAAGCAGGGTTTGAAATCGTTGATATTAAAGATGCCTTTAACTGCCAGACAGTTTGGTACGCAGTCCCAATATCTCAGTTTGAAGAGATCCTAACTCAACACTTACCTTATTATAATCGCTCTTCAAAGCCACTGATGGTCGACCTGCTATCAGTAAAATCTCACCCTAAAAATGTCTTTAATAAGCTCCTACCTGAAGGAGCTTCAGCAATGCTTGTACATGCAATGTTTGGACCTGATAGCTATTCAGCAAGCAAAGGCCAGGGATTAAAAATTGCGGTTGATAGATTTAGAGCAGCAGAAGAGGAATATAGAAAGTGGTGTGAACGATTCAAAGATATTCCCCTTGATGTTGTTGAATTAACCGCAGATCAACATGATAGTTATGCAGCATGGAGTCAGGGTATTGCTCATTTTATAGGAAGAATCCTAGGAGAGCTACGATTTGAAACTACTCCGATTGATACACTCGGAGCAAAGTTGCTTCAACAGGTAAAGACTCAGGCCTGCAATGATACATGGCAGTTATTCAGAGATTTACAAACTTATAATCCTCATACAATTGCAATGCGCGTAAAGCTTGGAGAGAAACAGAGCTCTATCTTTAGCCAACTACTACCAAATAGGATTAACAAAGAAAAACTTGTGGTAGGCATTCAAGGTGGAAAGGGTAGCTTTAATGAAGAAGCTGCAAGATTCTATCTGGCTCAACATAATATTGAGAATTTTGAATTGGTATATCTACATACCACTAAAAACGTACTGGGATCTTTGCACCGTGGAGAGATAGATCGCGGGCAATTTGCTATGCATAATTCACTCGGTGGCATTGTTCATGAAAGCGTAGAAGCAATGGCGGAGTATAACTTTAAGATTCTTGATGAATTTGCCATTCCGATTGCGCACTCCTTAATGATCCATCCAGATTCTGATATAACCAGAATTAGTCAGGTAATGGCTCATCCTCAAGTATTTCGTCAGTGCAAAACAAATCTTGCTAATAAATATCCAGGTCTAAAGCTTACCTCTGGAGAGGGTGAGTTAGTTGATCACGCTAAGGTAGCTGAGGTCTTATCTAGAAAGGAACTTCCTCTTTCTACCGCAACAATGGGAAGTAAGGTTTTAGCAGAGATATATGGACTAAAGATTGTAGAAAGCAATCTACAAGATTCTTCTAACAATTTAACAAGCTTTCTCTGGGTTGAGCGACCGAGTTATTAAACAGTTACGATTATATATCTGAAGTAACTAAGGATATCACTGCCTTATCTTAGAATCAGCTTTACAGGAACATAGAGCTTTATTTGATTAGCCTTCTCGCTTGGTTAAAATACTCCAAGACATCATAACTTATCAGGTATTATGACATATTTTGCACAAGACCGAGGCGATGGGGATCTTTCTCGTTCCAAATTACCACCTGCTGAACACTACACGCCTCACCCAGAAGAAGCGCGATTACTTAAAGAAGATGGCTGGAGCATGCGTGTCTATTCAAAATCATCATGTAATCATGCACCTGCTGATTTTAGAACTACAGGCCTTAGTGAGAATTCTCAACACTTAGATCTACAGATCTATTATCCACTACCAGCTTTTACTGCATTTAACAGACTTTATACTGTTGTTAATCTAATAAAAGGTGGCACTGTCTTTACAGAAGGAATGATATCTGAAGATGTTCTTGATGGTTATTCAGTTAAATTTATTAAAGCTACCTGTGGCGGCAAGGAATATCTCAGAATTATTCTTCCAGATAAAAATGGTTGTTTTGAAGAAGGGAAGATGGCTCATCCATATTCTCTACAATACAAAGATAGAGAGATGTGATTAATCAAAATTCACTAAATAAAGAAACAGATACAGCATCAAAATCTTTAATCTCTTCCTTTAAAATCTTAGAGGAAAAATGGATTGGCCCAGCAAGAGCATCTATTGAGGATTGGAGTTTTTATAATGTTGCTCAATATGTATCGTCTTTTCACAAAGATGAACTTCATGGGCATGAATGTCTGCCTGGCTTTACAATGTTCGGCAAGCAGATACTGCAAAGAATAAAATATTCAAAGAGTTCATATCCAGATCCGCAAAGCTTATCAGAGTGGGAGAGACAAGATCAGGGAAACTGCCCAGCACATCAATTTGACCATGCTTTAGTGGCACGAGTTGGTCCAGCAGTCGTTGGAGTCCTTTATTGTCAATGGAGTCACCTAGGAAACTTTTGGTACTACTATCTAAGATATATCGATGTTCATTCGGCATGGAGAGGGTTAGGAGTAGCCTCCTCACTTCTAGAAAATCTTGATAAAGCAGACTGGTTGAAAAATAAAGCTGTTTATCTGACAGACCTTACAGATGATGGAAAGCGATTCTTAGTTGGTACTATTAAAAAGACACTAAAACCAAAGGATTATATAATTTTGGCAAATGATTATCCGGGAGAAGACCTTCCACCAAGCGCTGGCTTTTGGACCGATCCTTGGAGCGGACCTTCAGAGGTGGATCCAACAGCTAACTATCTGAATAGAGGGACACTTTCTCTATTACCAGATGACTAATTTAGTATTTAATAGAAGCACAACTCAGTAAAAGCAGGACACTAGATATGTACATCTATGCTTAGTTTTAAGAAGACATTAGCCACAATATCTGCGATCTGCGCTATCTCTACAGATGCGGGTGCTAAACAGACTAGCGCGGAAGAAGAGTCACTAAAGCCTCCAACAAGCGGTTCAGCAGCTACCATATATAAAGATGGAAGATAAATAATTCAAAAAAGAGATGCTGATTCAAACGGACAACTCTCCAGAGAAGAACTATCAAGGGTGATTCCAGATCATTCAAGTTCTAGGTCGGACCAAATTCTATCAACAGCTTTCTTTGAAACTGGAGATAATGTTCAGAATGATAAGCGCACAGGAACTTTAACACCAGAAAGACTTTTACGATTTACACGAACAATTCAATCTTTTGATTTCAAAACTTATCCTAATTTAGTTGGCTCACTAACTGACGCACATGATCGATTCAAAGAACTTGATACAGACAATAATAAGGTTCTAGATCGAAATGAGGTAAAGGATCTCGATCCACTTTTAAGCGAAGCCTTTCCTGAAATATCAACGAAGGATGGTAAAGCTGGGATATCGAGAGAGGATTTAGAGAAACATACAAAAGATGCCGTCCTC
>CAZTER010000074.1:0-7351 GCA_964612045.1 uncultured Bdellovibrionales bacterium | reverse complement strand
AATTTATAATGTTAGATACATAGCTGATAGCCGAGGAATTGAGGCACAGCGAGGAGTTCTTAGTTTTTATCTTCAAACCACTCGCGTTCGATATGAAGACGTCAGAAGCATTGAAACTGACCAGACTCTCATAGGAAGAATTATTGACGTTGGAATGGTTGATATAGGCACTGCTGCAACAAGTGGAGTGGAGATGACATTAGGTGGTGTAGCAGCTCCCAAGTCAATTCAAGAGTTTATCCAAAATGAGCGAGACCGAAGAATAAGAGTTGCAGGAGTACCTGTAAGAATTCGGGATCAAAGTGATGCCTCAAGCGGATAAGGGGCTATGAGAAAGAGAACATACCTTACAATTTCCTGTATTTTCGCATGCTTAACTCAATCTGCCTGGGCTACACCAGAAGATGCTGACCTAGCCAGCCTCAAGGCTGAACTAGCTGCTAACTCAGACCAAAGTAGTGGGGCTAAGAGTGCTAGTATTGAAACATCTGAGGCTCAGATGGAGCGCCAGAATAAAGAGCTATTAGACCAAGAGGCAGCTCTTCTTAAGAAGATATCAATAGATCAATCATCCCCTGCTACTGAAGCAAAGGCTTCTGTTAAGCTTGATAGCGAATCAAAGACGACCACAATAAAAGCTAGCGATGATGAAACAGTAGATTTTGGCGAACCATCTTCTGACAGTATTCAGAAAAGTCCAGAGACTAAAGAGGCGAGGCTAGCTCTTCCTAACCCAGATATTTCAAAATTAGAATCTGACAACAGCTCACTGAGAAGACGATTAAACTCAACAGAATCTCAACTTGCTTCTCTCCGCAAAGAGCTCGACAAGGTTAAAGGTCAAAGAATGTTAGCAGAGACTGAGGTCGAAAGATTATCTAGAGTGTTAGAGGAGCGCGATAGAGCTGGCCTTGTTTCTTCAAGAATACTCTCCTCTAATTCATCAAACTCTTCCTCAACAAACATTGCAAGTCGTGCAAAGCTTGGTACTCGATCTCTTTCTCACACTAAGGAGGAAAGATTCACAGAACCAGCTCAACCTGAAAGAGTTCAGACCGGTGATAATAAGAGTTCTGCTTTAGTTACAACTAGACCGGTAGAAGATGTCCAGGTAGCAACTGTGGTTAGTCCAAAAGCTTACCTAAGAACAGGACCTGGAACAGAGAACTCGCCATTAATGGCAGTTACTGAGGGAACAAGATTAGTAGTAGAAACTAGACGTGGCGGTTGGTACAGAGTTGTCTCTCCAACTGGAACTAGAGCTTGGGTAGCTTCTAGTGTGCTTTCCTTCAGCCCTTTTGCTGGAGATAAGAGTAGTGGATCTACTCTGCGCTTGAAGGGAGTTGATTCATCACTAGATGCAGCATCTCGTTCACTTGCGGATAAGAGATTATGATCAAATCCATCGCTCAGAAACTAACTGGGTTAATTCTGAGTTGTGGATTTATCCTCGTATCACTTTCTAATGTATACGCACTCAACGGTCAGGGCTTTGTATATCCTTTAATGGGACCACGAGTATCAAGCGATTTTGGTAGTCGAGTTCATCCTGTTCGCAAAGTTGTAAAGCATCATCACGGAGTTGATCTAGCAGCACCACAAGGCTCCCCTATTCGCGCTATAGCATCCGGTTTAGTTGTATTTGCAGATCCACATGGTGGATATGGAAATTTAGTGGTCGTACAACACTCTGATGGCATAACGAGTCACTACGGACATTGCGATACGATCAGAGTTAAACCAGGACAGAGAGTTGTTTCAGGTGAAATTATAGCAACTGTTGGTTCAACCGGAATATCAACCGGACCACATTTACATTTTGAGATACGCACAGATGGAACTCCACAAGATCCAGACAAAGTAATGCCAGGACTCGATCAACCAGGCGCAGGTTGAGCAATTCATAAACTCTCACAATCTCTATAGGATATGTATTTCATTTACTTACATATCAGCATCTAATATACTTCGGGTATGAAACCATCACCTACAGGCTCTCCAGCACTAGAACTTCACCGCATTATCCGTGGTATGCACCAACGTAATCGTACGGTCTCTACTGCGTACGGTACCGATCTTGGCGTAGTTGAATCGAGTGCTATGGCTGAGATCAAGGGAGATCCAGGTTTAACTATCTCAGATCTCGGTGAAAAACTTGCCCTTACTCAGGTAAATACCACCCGACTCGTACAGAATATGATTGATCAAGGGTTAGTTGTCGTATCCTCAGATGCGGAAGATCGTCGACGAAAGAGACTAAAGATGACCCAGCGAGGATCTTCAATCTTCAATGCAGCATACGAGCGTGCAAAATCTACCTTTGGTGCAGCTTTTGAAAGGATTCCTGCGCGCCGTCGTGATCAATTTGTAGGTTGGATGAAGGTTCTCTGTGATGGACTTGAAGCTCCAGAAGCTGTCTCACTACCGACAGATCCTCCAATTATGTGTGAGATTAGAAGGCTTACTCGTGGATTGGGCTTATTAAGTCGCTCAGTTTATGGAAAATCAGGAATGCCACCTCTTGAATGGCAGATCCTTTCGCAGATATGCACAACAGAGCGCCCGATATATGCAGCGGATCTTGTCTCTTTTTATGGAGTTCTTCCTAATACCATGTCTGGAATACTCCGAAGAATGGAAGATGCTGGCTACATAACACGCCCCAAAGGAGATCAAGATAAACGGTTTCATTCAATCGAAGCCAAGCCTGCTGGACTAAAAAGATTTCTAGAGATCGAACGATTAGCTGAGAATCAGTTAAAAGTCGCGATGCAGAAGATACCGAATGAAGAGCAGAATGAATTTGTAGAGCTATGGCGTGCATACGCTGCTGTAGAGTTAACAGCGGAAGATATTGTTCTAAGCTCTCATTATTCGATTCGTCGAGCAACAGATGAGGAAAATAGGTCAAAAGCCCGACTATTTTTACTTCAACAAAGATTATCTCAGAATTTAGTTGAAGAGATTCCCAGCCTTTTATGTGATGCAGGATCTGTAATTTATCTATTACGATCTCCTGCCGGACTAAATGGAGTTGCTGAATTCTCTCTTCATCCTAAGACAAGACAGTGGATCTTAATCCATTTGATAGTCGATCCTAATCAAGTACAGGAATCAACGATTGAAAACTTTGCGCATAGATCACTAACAGAATTTTTTAATGTCTCGGCAGCAGATGAAGTTGTCGTATCTCAACATAATTGCAGTACAAGCTCCTGGAATTTATTGCAGCAACTATCCACAAAACGGGGAGAAGAGCGTGTGATAGACCGCGAGCGAGCACATGCTGTAGAATTAGCAGCAAATCAATTTTAAGTTATTTAACGATCTAATCTTAGCTGTTGAATCTTCACTTTTTAATCTTCACTGCATTCATCGCAAGTTAGCTAAAGGACGTCTTACTACATCGAAAGTATTCCCATCCGGAGAAACGATTTGAAAATCAGTCGTACTCCATCCTAAAGGATTGTGAGCTTTCATGACTCCAGCATTTGATGGCTCTACCAGCCCTATGATCTCAGCTGATCTATTATACGCATGAACTCGCGCAACAGATTCCATAGATAGATCCAACAAGTGATACAAGCCTGGGTACTTTACATGACGACTACGTACAACTTCATCGGCATAAATTACCTTAGGCTTCTCATCAGGAAGAACTCTTTTTATCTCTTGGCCAGACCACGGCATACGTTCACAGTTAACGAATAAAAGATATGCTCCTATGGTTTCTCCACCAAGTTTTGCAACGATATAAACCTCATTGTTTCTTCGAATACGTTGCAATAAATCCTCTTCACTAAAAGGAAACTCAATGACTGGAGTTTTATCATCTCTTTTATTTCTTAGTGACCACTGCGCTTGCAAATCGCACACATCATGAATAACTGCCGTTGGAGGAGTAACTGCCAACTCCGGATTATACTGTAGTATCCTTAATGGCTCCCCTTCTGGCATGAAGCGCTCGTTTCTATTTCTAAGACGGTCTGATGCTTTTATAAGCTCATTCTCAAGTGAGCTATCACTCACCGTGGCTTCGATTCCTGAACTTGCAATAATCTTATTAATCTCTTTTACCCAAGGAAACGCAATATCATCATCACGAATAGAGAGTAGAGGGTCTGCAAACCCAGCGCGAGAAGCACCGAATCCTTTTCCTTCGCTAGCTACAAAGTTATTAAGTTGGTCTACTGAATAGTGTAGGCAATCTGGTGTATTCCAAAGCTCCCAGTCATGCTCAGCCTTGATTAGGTCTAAGATCCTATTCGCGAGCTCAAGTCTTTTTCTACACATCTGATCGGCCGCACACAGCTCATCACGTTGAGTTTCCGGCAAGACGCGTATCAACAATCTAAAAGCTGCTTCGAATCTAGCATCTGGAGTATCGACTAATAATCCGATCGATTCACAACGAGGACCACTAAATATTGCTCTACACTTATCTGCTGCCTCTCCGGCCAAGGCAAGTCCCGCTAAACTAATATTATCATTGAGGCTCGCCATCCTATTTGAGAGTCGATCAATTGCCCCTTCCCTATTTTGAGCAGCGAATATTCGTCGAGCAAGATCACTCTCAAGGACATCTCTCAACTGATGGATTAGTAGAGGACAGTGATCTCCATGACACTGCGAAGACTTAATTCCTAACTCAGTTTCATCGAGGACTCTCGATAAAAGATCGGGTGCCCAATTCATTACTACTGCAGGACATCTTGAACTTACAAAAAGCTTTGCATCCTGAATCGTCTCTCTCAGATGAATAAGATCTTTATCCTCATTTTTCTCTAAAAGCATTCTCTCTAATGAACCGAAACCGCTTTCTAGAGCCGTTAAGAAAAAATCCTGGCATTGAGGATTGCAATTAAGAGAGCCTTGTAAGGAAGAAACTAACTCTAAAAGGTTACAAAGCGATTTATAAAAATTCTCTGGTAAAAGTTTAGAAGTATCTAAATCTTGAACATTCTTAACTCGAACACCGATCGTTTCTCTACAACGTTCAGCTAAGAATTGAAGTCCCTCTGGAAAGACAACAGGACATTCCTGCCCCTTACTAAGAGGAGCTCTGCTATAACTTGCAGACTGGACTAATTCTGTCCGATCAGAATTGGGGACTACAGGAAGATCCATACCTTAGTTATGGTATGTTTAAGGTAGTTTCTACTCAAGAATCACCACTCCGCTCTAGAATACGAAGATCAGCTAGTGAATCCAAACGAGAGACAATTCCACTTAAAACGCTAAGTCTCTGATCTCTTTGAGTTTCCTCTCCTCCCATCACCATGACATTCTCGAAGAAAGCATGAATAGCTGGAGCCATTCTAGCCATCCTCTTAACTCTATCCAAAATTGAGGCAGATCCATTAACTGAATCAAATTCACGCTTAAACGTATCTAGAAGAGCTACCTCACTTGCTGAAGTGTCTCCTCCATTAAATTTGAATACACGGAGATCAAATTCAGGGATCTTTATCTTTTGTGACTGAGCATGATCTACAATTCGTGCACACCTAAGATATGCCACAAGTCCCTCAGAGAGATCCTGCTTACTTGCAATCTCATTTAATTCAGTAATAAGAACCTCTGCCAATGCTGGATCATCTGTTTGGCGTGCAAGGACTGCTCTTACAACATCATACTGGAATCCCTTCTCACGGAATATAACTTCAAGTCGCTTGGACATGAAGTTCATAATTCTTTCCACGATCTCCGAGGAGTTCTCGAAACCTAAGATTGCTAACGCAGTAGAGAAGCAATCCTTCAACGAGGTTGAAATCTTATCTCCCAATACTATAGCGAGAATCGCTAACGCTTCACGTCTAATTCCAAATGGATCAGCACTTCCTGTAGGCTCAGCTCCTTTTGCAAAAAGAGCAGCTACCGTATCAATACGATCTCCAAATGCGAGTATCTTGCCAAGCTCAGACTCAGGCAACCGATCGCCTGAAAATCCTGGAAGATACTGCTCTTCTAGTGCAAGAGAGACAGAGGAATCCTCCCCTGCGCACTCAGCATAGATCCTGCCCATCTTTCCCTGAAGACTCGACATCTCAACTACCATCTGGGAACCGAGATCTGCTTTTGATAACTGAGCGACTCGATCTAACAACTCTGGTTTAGTCTTAAAACCAAGCTTAGGAGCAAGCTTTGGAAGTAATGTTCTCAAACGTTCGGTCTTATCGAACATCGATCCCATTCCTTCTACGAAGGTAAGGGTACGAATGCGCTCTCTGAAATCAACCAATTTATGTTGCTCATCTCGCGAGACGAAGAATGCAGCATCACTAAACCGTGCACCGATTACTCTTTCATAGCCACGACGAACAATTCCTTCTGGATCCTCAGCTCCGTTTCTAACCGCAGCAAAGGCAACGATCGTTCCATCCTTATCTTCAATAGGGAAGAATCTAAGATGTTTTTCCATCGTTCCTGCTAGAACAACTCGGGGAAGTTTTCGATAAGAGCTATCGAATGAGCCGATAATTACCGTTGGCATCTCTACAAGATAAGCGACCTCTTCAAGAACGCTCTCACGAATTACAGCTTTTCCTCCATATTCCTGAGCAGCTTTTATTACGCTCTCTTTCACTTTAGTTTTTCTCTCAGTGGTATCGAGTATTACGCCACTCTGAGAGATAGTTTTAGAGTAATGTTCAGCACTGTTGATCAATAGGTCTGCCGATCCTAGCCATCTACCAGAACGACTCATCCGTCCTGATTTTACTCCGGCACAATAGAAAGGAACTATATCGTCACCATATAAAGCAACGATCCAACGGATCGGTCTATTGAAAGCAAGATTAGCTACATCGCCGTACTGTGAAGATGCTAACCAGCGCATATTTTTTTCAGCTCGAAGAGCTGGAATTAATGTCGGTAATTTCTCTGCTAAAATTTCAGGAGCGCTTCTACCGATCTCATGTCTGGTGACCTTAGCAAACTCAACTCCATCTTTCTCAGCATACGAGACATTACTTACATCCACTCCGTTTTTCTTGCAGAATCCCAAAAGAGCTTGTTGGTTCTTCTCACAAACATCTCTACGTGGACCCCAAACCTCGACATCACTATCAGACTGACGTGCTTGCAGATTCTTGATATAGCAAACTAAACGACGAGGTGTAGCATCAATAAAACACTCGTCATAACTCAACTTAGATTCACTAAGTAACTTACCTATAGAATCCTTTAATTGTTGAATAAGGGTCGGTATAGATTCAGCTGCTAGCTCTTCAACTCCGACTTCAAGAATAAATGAACGTGCGGCTCCATCAATCTTTGAGATACTTGATAGTGGATCAAGTGTAACTTTAGGCATGTATGTCATCAGAGGAAACCCAGCATTCTCCCTCTG
>CAZTER010000073.1:0-7398 GCA_964612045.1 uncultured Bdellovibrionales bacterium | reverse complement strand
TTTAACATTAGGCGCAATTTCAACAGAAACATGATCGCTCTCGACTCCTGCAACTCGCCCTATCATTCCACCAGTTGTAACTACTTGTTCTCCTTTCTTAAGATCCTTAAGAAGAGACTGTTGTTCAACTAACTTTGCTTTCTGCGGTTTAATTACTAGAAAGTGGAAGATCGCGTAAACGATAACGAACATTATGCCCATACGAGCTAACATTCCACTCGCGGTAGGCTGTGGCGGTTGAGCCTGCGGAACTACTTCCTGACATAGCGCGATATCTGCACTAACGAGCAGTACTGATGTCACAGCAAAGAGAGTTAAAGCTATCATCGAAATTGATGCAGCTGAGAGAGTTCTAATTGTAGAATCGTTATAATTTGCCACGTCTATTAAGTTCCTAAAGAATCGAAGGGATATAACACTAGCAGGAGCCCCCTACAAGCTCCCCAAACCCTCACGATTTCCCAATCCTTACTATTTATTGTCCTGGTCGAAGCTACGCCAAATACCATCAATTACCTTAAAAACCCCCTCTTCAAAGGTGTTTTCACGGATTGAGGTCCTAATGCGCTTCATTAGGTCCATGTAGTGAGCGAGGTTGTGGATTGAGAGCAATTGGGGTCCCAACATCTCCTCACATTTCATCAGGTGATGAATATAACCCTTTGAATAATTTCTACAAGCTATACAGCAACAGTTCGAATCTAGGGGATCTTTGTCATGCGCAAATCGAGAATTTTTAATATTTATCCATGGTTCCGAACCAGAGATGAAGGCTCTACCAAATCTGCCAGAACGGGTTGGCATAACACAATCAAATAGATCTACCCCGTTCTTAACTCCATTAACTATATCCTGCGGAGTCCCTACCCCCATCAAATATCTAATTTTATGCGCAGGAAGCTGGGCTGGATGATATGATAATACATCATACATTATATCTTTTTCCTCGCCGACACTAAGGCCTCCGATAGCAAAACCGTTAAACTGGTTATCTGGATCCGCAGAGTTTATCTCCAGTAATCCCTCAATACTCATCGTCCGTAAATCTTTATGCATCCCTCCCTGAGTGATCGCAAATATAGATGTATCAGGATTCTTACGCGCATATAGAGAGCGCTTTGCCCATCGTAGAGTCATTGCTAAAGAACGCTCTACATCACTCCTCTCCATCTCTGCTGCCGGACACTCATCAAGCACCATCGCAATATTAACACCTAGCTCTTCCTGAATCTGGATAGCTATTTCAGGAGATAAAAATCGCTTTGAGCCATCTAGGTGAGATTGAAAAGTTACTCCTTCTTCAGTAATTTTTCTAAATCCCTTAAGGCTAAAGATCTGAAATCCACCACTATCGCTTAAAATAGGGCCAGACCATCCGGTAAAGCGATGAATATCTCCTAGCTGCCTGACAACACTCGAACCTGGTCTTAACCAGAGGTGATATGTATTCACCAGTATGATCTGCGCCCCGATCTCAGAGATCCTTTCAGTATCGATCCCCTTTACACTACCGATCGTTCCTACAGGCATAAAATTAGGAGTTTCAAAATCTCCATGAACTGTCGAGTACTTTCCTACTCGAGCTTGCCCACAACTTTGCTCTAACTTAAATCGTTCCACTGAAATCACCGAAATAATATCATTCCATCGCCGTAACTAAGAAATCTATATCCATGCGATAGACCGTGATTATATATCTTACTTAGTCTAGGACGGCCAATAAAAGCCTCTACTAATAATAAATGAGTACTCCGCGGTTGATGAAAATTAGTTATCATTACATCAACATTCCGAAATATGTGCCCAGGAGTAATAAATAGCTCTGTTTCTTTATCACTTGAGTTATCACCAACTAGCACATTATTTTGTGCTACACTTTCAAGCGCTCTAACCACTGTAGTTCCAACAGCGATTACACGACCTCCTCGCGCACGGCACGCGGCTATCTCACTGATGGTTTTCTCTGGAACTACACACCGCTCGCCTGCTGGAGGAGTCAGCTCTTCCTTCCCTTGCCCTGGACGCCACAGAGGCAAAACACTCGCGACTCCTACATGCAGTGTTACTTCTGCTCGACTAACACCGACCTCATCTATCTTAGCAATTAATTCAGGATCAAAATGTAAGCTGGCTGTTGGAGCTGCTATCGATCCTGAATTCTTAGCAAAGATCGTTTGATAATCTAACTTATCTTGATCATCTCCCATTCCATCGCGAATATAGGGTGGTATTGGCATGGTACCAACATGATTCAGGAGTTCAACGACTGACTGCTCTGTCTTGGAGAATAACTCTACAACTACCTCCATCTCTCCAGAACGCTCAACTACACGAACATCTAATAAATCGCCATAAATCTTAACGACTACACCAGAGCGTAAAACCTTCAGAGGCTTACCCATCGCTATCCAGCAATCTTTACGGACTTCACGAACTAGAAAGATCTCTACTTTTCTTCCACTTTCGAGCTCTCCAAAAAGTCGAACTGGAATTACCTTAGAATTATTAAAGATTAAAAGATCTTTATTTGTTAGCAACCCTGGCAGATCTTTAAATGTAAGATCTTTAGGCAAATTATCAGTATTCTGATCTACTAATAATCTTGCAGCTGCCGGCGGAAAGATAGGTCTTTGTGCGATAAAGTTATCTGGTAGATCGTATGAAAAACATGTGTCTATTGAGAGCGGGCCACCATTATTCATATCGTTAGTCCAATAATGGTAAGCCCGTCTCGTTGTTCAGCTCTTATTATTCTTAGCTGCTGCATCCCCGATCGATTTAAATATATTCATAAACTCGATCGGTAATGGGAATAAGATAGTTGAATTATGCTCAACGGCGATATCTCGCAAAGTCTCTAAATATCTCAACTGAATTGTTGCTGGACTACGAGTCATTATTTCAGAAGCTGCAGTTAACTTCTCTGCTGCTTGGAATTCTCCATCTGCTTTAATAATTTTTGCTCGACGCTCTCTTTCAGCTTCAGCTTGTCTAGCCATAGCTCTCTGCATCTCTTGTGGGAGATCTATATGCTTAACAGCGACATTTGCTACCTTAATACCCCAAGGCTCTGTATGCTCATCGATGATCTCTTGTATTCTTAAGTTAAGCTTCTCTCTCTCTGATAGAAGATCATCAAGCTCAACTTCTCCGCAAACACTACGTAGAGTTGTTTGCGCCAACTGATTTGTAGCAAAAAGATAGTTCTCGACATCGACTAAAGCTCTTTCTGGTTCGATAACTCTAAAATAGAGCACGGCATTTACTTTAATAGAGACATTATCCTTAGTAATAACGTCTTGAGATGGAACATCCATGGTGATCAACCTCATATCTACCCGCTCCATTCTCTGAACAAATGGAAGAATCAACCTCAGTCCAGCACCCTTAACACCAGAAAGCTTTCCTAGTGTAAAAATTACTCCCTTCTCATACTGCTGAAGGATATACACTGAACTCTTTAGTAGTACTCCTAAGAGCACAAGAGGAACTATAAGTTGCGTTAACATAACTTTCTTATCCTTTATCTTTAAAAGATCTTAAACCTTAACTAATTCCCTGAACTTCAATCTTTAAACCACCCAAAGACCGTTTCACAACTATCTCTTGGTTCTTCTTTACTGGGGAGCCTACTAAGGTTGCCTGCCATACAGTCCCTCCAACTGAGACCCTTCCCTCAGCAGTGATATCCTCTAAAGCCCTACCCTTTTGACCCTCTAATGAACTTTCACGGTTGATAGTGCTCTTTCCACGATATCCACGAGCGATTGTGAATACAAACAGTAACATAATACCGCCCATGGTTAGCGCAATAGGAAGGATTAAGCGTAACGAAACCACCAATCCTGGCGCCTGCTGAGCATCAACTATATATAGAGCTCCAAGCGCCATAGCAATTACACCACACACTGCTAACGCCATTGAACCGATAAAAAGATCTGCTCCAATTAATACAGCCCCGAGAGCTAATAAAGCGACAGCACCAAAATTAATTGGGATTACCTGACCTACAGCTAAAGCTAATATCAGAGCGATTACGCCAACGACTCCAGGTAAAATCAACCCTGGATTATATAACTCTATAGATATGCCTGTGGTTGCAAGTAGCCAGAGAATCGCTGCAATATTTGGATGAGCTAAAAAATTAACAGCTTGGTGTCGCACAGCCATCGGGATCTCTCTCACTTCAGCTTGAGAGAGATCTCCTATCTCAAAATCATCTCCAGCTAAACGAACTTTGCGGTGCGAAGAAAATTTCAAAAGTTCAGTAATATCTTGAGCTATAAAATCAACGACCTTCTGCTCCACTGCCTCACGCTCTGTAAGAGAGCTACTCTCTTTTACAGCTTTTGTAGCCCATTCAATATTTCTTCCTCGCTCAGCAGAGATCGCTTTTACTAACGAGATGGCAGCATTTTCTGCCTTAGCTCGCATATCTCCTTCTATATCTTTTCCCTCGCTAGAGACAGGATGCGCTGCTCCAATAGTAGTACCTGGTGACATAGCTGCAATATGTGCAGCCATTGTAATAAAAACACCTGCAGAGGTTGCTGTACCACCAGTTGGAGAAACATATACTGCGACTGGAACTCTAGATTTAAATATTGATTGAATCATCTCCTGAGTAGTCTGAAGAACTCCACCCGGAGTATCTAATTTTACTATTACCATTGATGCACCCTGCGCTTCAGCTTGCGAGATCGCATCATCAAGAAAGGCAGCAGTTCCTGGTAGGATCAACATCTTCATGTCGATAGTCGCTACCCAAGGCTTTATAGATTCTTGTGCAAAAGCTTGAGAGAGATTGAAAACCAGAGGAAGGACAACCGATAAAATAACGATTTTTGTGATCGCCCAAGAAAAATACAACCGCAGACGAAAAGGCAGACGAGTTAACATCTTACAAAATTCCTTTTATTATCTTCAGATGTCCCCAGAACTCACGTTTTGCATTTAGATCTTTTAAACAGATATCCGGAGGGAGCGTTAAAAGAACACTACTCTTCGTTGAAAAGAGATCTCTAGTTACTTGTCCTAGCATGATTTTAAGACCTAACGCTTTAGCGCTATCTTCTCCAAGCAAGATTAATATTTGCTGACTTAAATCTATCTCTGATAATAGATCTGCTGCCTTCTCGTATGAGCACCGTTTAACGGTTGCCATAGACAATGGCAACAACAATCCCTTTTCGATCGCGCCCTTTAAAAGAGTCCCGGCTTCATCTCCAAACTTATCTTGTTGAGTGTCATCAAAACCATCGTCCACCCAAAGAAAGTAGATCTTAGCAACATCTTCTATTTTTACCGAAGATGAAGATACTGGAGACTCTGCTGTCTTAGATAAAACTGCCTTAGATAAAGAAGAAAGTAACCCCTTGGGTACTCCTGTTGGATAGTTATCAGCGATAGAACTTAAGTAAGAGATCAGTTTCTCTCTCATTATTCAATCTTTAAAATAGAATCGATAATTTTATTGGCAATTCGACTCTTATATGTCGTAGCAACCTCGTTTTCTTTCCCTGATTTACTAATGATCCATACTCTATTAGTATCTAATTCAAATGCGTCCGCTGCAAAATTACCAACTATCATATCGGTCTTTTTGATTCGCATCTTCTCTCGTGCTTCGGCTACGAGATCTTCGATCTCGCCAGTTTCCACTGCAAAACCAACTAAGATCGGTCGTTTATTTTCATCGCGACGAGCACCTAGCTCAGCGAGAATATCGGCATTCATTGCAAGATCAATTCGAGGAGGATCCCAATCTCTCTTTTTTACTTTCTGAGTGCGTGCTTCAGCAGGCTTAAAGTCTGAAACAGCTGCGGCCATGATAACAATATCTGGAAGACGTTCTGAGTCAAACGTTTCCTGCATCATGGCATCACGCATCTGCTCCGTCGACTCGATCGAAACACACTTAACAGCTGATGGAACTTTTACGTAACAAGGACCGTGAACTAAAGTGACATCAGCACCTCTACGATGTGCTTCCCTTGCTAGAGCGACACCCATCTTCCCGGAAGATCTATTTGAGAGGAACCTAACAGGATCAATAATTTCTCGCGTTGGCCCAGTTGAGATAACAACTTTTTTCCCTCGCAGATCGTGAATAGATAGCGCTTTCCTTATCTGATAAAATATCTCATCAGGAGAGGCCAAGCGGCCAGAGCCATTCCATCCACAGGCAAGAGCCCCTTCTTCGGGATCAACTACTAGAACACCGCGTTTGCGAAGTAGTGAAAGATTCTCCTGTGTTGCAGGATGTTCATACATATTTACATTCATAGCAGGTGCTATCATTACTGGGGCTCTAGTAGCCAAAGCTGTCGCAAAAAGAGGAGAATCTGCGCCGCCTGCAGCTAACTTGGAGATACATTCAGCCGTTGCAGGAGCGATGACTAGAACTTGCGCCCAATCTGCCAATTCAATATGACCGATTCCACTCCCGACCTCTTCATCCCAAAAGGTTGTTACTACTGGATTTCCAGTAATAGCTTCCATCGTGGTAATTCCAAGAAATTTTTGAGCAGAATCGCTCAT
Organism: uncultured Bdellovibrionales bacterium; assembly: GCA_964612045.1. GTDB lineage: Bacteria > Bdellovibrionota_C > UBA2361 > UBA2361 > UBA2361 > CAZTER01. The sequence goes on along the minus strand of CAZTER010000073.1, from coordinate 858 downwards.
CATACAACGCACCGCATAACCACGAGACACTAACAGTCTGGCAAGCTCTGCAGCTTTATAGGCCGCAATAGAGCCTGTTATTCCAAGAACTACGTTTCTCTTCTCTGCTGGATATTGTTCCGCCATAAATTACTCTCCTTGCAAGAAAGGATTATGTTTTCTCTCCCTTCCCACTGATGTATCTGGACCATGTCCAGACATAATAAGAACGTTATCCGGAAGTGAGAGAATCTCACTTTTTATACTACGAATTAGCTCAGGATGACTTCCACCGGGAAGATCAGTCCTACCAATTGAGCCGGCGAAGACAGTGTCTCCTGCAACTAGAACACTAGCTTCATTCGTAGCCCCGCTATCGCTTAATCGCAAGAAGCAGAGGTGTCCGGGCGAATGTCCTGGGGTAAATAATACCTTAAAGTTCAAATTACCAACACTAATTGTTTCGCCTCCAGATAGGCCGAAATCTGGCTCAGGACAGTTCTCCATCCCCTCTGATTGCATGCCATATAGAGAGGCTACCCCAACAACGTTCTCTCGCATCATCTTCTCTATTGGATTGGCATAAAGCGGAACTTTCTTATGTCGAAGTAGTTTTGCAACTCCACCGCAGTGATCCAAATGAGAATGGGTTAGCCATATTGCTTTGAGCTCTAACTTTTTCTCAACAAGAAATTGCGCTATCTGATCAGCATCTCCTCCAGGGTCGACAACGACAGCAGTACCTGAATCATCAAAGATTACCCTACAATTTTGCTCAAAAGAGGTAACTGGAATGCACTCAATATTCATCTAGCAGCTCCATTGATTACTAGGAGACCTTACTACTACCGACCTGCTCAAGACACTTCTCCAAGGCTT
>CAZTER010000072.1:0-7436 GCA_964612045.1 uncultured Bdellovibrionales bacterium | reverse complement strand
TAGAGGTCGGTTGGCTTGGATTAGCTATCTATACCTGGTGGTTAATTTCAATATTCAGAGCTTCCTTTAAGCAGAGGATAAATCTGAATTACTTCCCTCTAAAGATCGCAATCGGCAGCGCATTATTATCCTGGCAAGTTGCAGGATTAGTTGAATACAACTTTGGAGATAGCGAAGTACTTATGGTTGCACTGCTCTATATTGCTATTCTTGCTGTAACCTCTCAGCAATCACAGGAGTCTATTAATAAACCTGCTTTGACTAGCAGTGCTACCTCTCCTGAGAATGCCTAATTATATACCAATAAGATCTTAGGACGTTAGCGATTCGCGCTAGGAAACATCCTCTCTGCAATCTCAATATCAGAGTTAATCTTACTTTCTAGCTCTCGAATGTCGGGCCTTAAATCAGCAAGCTCACGGATTGAGGAAGCTGAGGTAATAGATCTAGAGATAGCGTCTATAGATCTTCCACGACTTGATACCAATCTAGATGGTGAGACCTTAACACTGCTCTGGATATTCTGCTGAGCACTAAATAAGCGATCTCTTGTTTCGATTCTTCTACGAAGAAGAGCGAGACTACTTGCCATATCAGAACGCAACTCGCTCACGGCTCTATCACGAGCTTTTACAACTTCTGATGAAGTCACATAAGATGGTTGCTTAGCCGCACTCTCTCTTGGTTGATAATAAGCCGCCCTTGCTTCACTTAACTTAATCTTGGCTAACTGAGCCTCTTGTTCTTTCTTAAGTTTACCAACTTCAGACTGTAATCCTGCGATCTGAGCTTCATATTCACGAATTTTCTTATCACTTATCTGCACAGCATTCTGTTGGAAATCATTTGAAGCTTTTAACTGTTGCTCTCTATCAACTAGGGCAGCCTGTAGAAGTTTTAGCTCATCGCTTAAATCTGCACTCCGCTTTAACTGTTCCTTGGTCTGACTATTTTCGCCCTTAAGTTGCTCGATTGTTCTTTGTAAAGTTGCATTATCTCCTTGCAAACGAGCACTAATTGATCTTGCCTCTACAATCTCAGATTGATGTTTGTTCTGAATATCCTCAAGTCTTTTCTCTAACTCAGAGATCTTTAATTGGGATCTTGTTATCTGCTCTGAGGTTCCCTGAGAACGGGTTAATTGAGATCTAAGATCTTCGCGTTCAGAGTTCCATTGAGCTTTTGCAGTTGAATACTTAGCCTTTTCCTCTTCAAGAAGTTGATTTGCTTGTTGAAGATTAAGTTTGATAGCAACGACATCTCCCTCTAAATTTTTAGAGGTTTGACGACTAGCATCAACCAACTGTGCTACACGAGTAGCACATTCATTCTGATTCTCTTTAGCAACCTCTCTTTCCAGTTTTAAAGCCTCTGTTGAGATCGGACATAGATCACACTTTGGACACTGCACTGCCTTAGGTTTTTCGTCTAATAAATTGACCTCTTTAATATCACCAGGTGAGCAAACTCCCTTTTTTAAAGCTTCGATCTCTTGCTCTCGGATTCTGACATCATCCTCTAAACCACCAGCTCGTCGCTCTAAAGACTCGACACTAAGCTCAAGCTCTGCGATATAATCTACTAATTGATTACCATTCTCATCAGTTCTGTATGCTCTTCCATCAGGCAATACACCACGAGCAGGATCCTCTGCTAGAGCAGTTGCTGGTAAATTACTTAGTAAAAAAATTGAAAGAACTAGAGATAGGCTGGGGAAAAACTTGAGAGTATTAGAACTCTGACTAACCATTTTAAAATCTCCGAAAGTAAAAATCTAAATCCCCTCTAACATCACAGATCCCCAGCTAAGGCCGGCGCCTACTACAGCGACAACAATTCTCATTCCTGGTTGTATCTTCTCCCAGTTCTCAGAAATTACAGCAGGAGCTCCTGCACCTGCTTGGTTTCCAAGATGAGTCACATTATGCCAGTGATTGCTTGCTGGAACTTCACGATTATCTGTTATCTGACGAAGCATAGTTGCATTTGCTTGATGGCCGACAAAAACATCTTTGTTCCAATCTATATTATACTGATCTTCAAGCCTCTTTATTAAACGAACGGTCTGTCGAACCGAAAAATCTCTTACTGCACGACCATCCTGCCAAAAATGACCAAGAGTATTCACAACGACAGCAGAAGCTCTGCTAGGATCTGAATAAAATGCAGTGTCGACGATCTTTAATTTACCAGGATGACGAGCCGAAACTATCCACGCAGCCGCACCATCTCCCCAGATAGCACCATCAGTACGATCATTATAATTTACATGCTGAGTCATGGTAGCTGTAGAGATACACAACACATACTCTGGCAACTCACTCTCTCTAAAATTATTCAGATAATCACATTGCAAAGCAAAGGCTGGACAAGCAGTAAATACCTCATAGCTATTGCAATCTGCACCGAGCTTGTCTGCGATTCTATTTGCCTCGCTAGGGATTAAGGAGCTTGGGCAACAACAATTTACGATTATCATCCCAAGTTGTTGTGGAGATATGCCAGCTCTCTGGCATGCAACTCTCGCAGCATTAACCGCGAGATCAACAGAGGATAGAATGTCTAATTCTGGGACATCAAATGGATCAGCATTTCTAGTCTTAGAGATATAATCAACAGGTAGAGTTGTTACTCGAGTTTGAACACCGATCTTATCAGTAATCCACTCAACATTCGTACCAACATTAAGATCTTCGATAAATTTATTATCCAAAACTGTAGTAGTTGGCTGACAAGAACCCATCCCTAGAATCGATAAAGTCACTTGGCCTCCCTTTTTTGAACTAATGTGTACCCACAATTAAATGAAGGCCCAACCGAAACTATTAATACCTTATCCCCTTCATTCACCTTAGGATCTATCTGCTGTAAAGCATGGACTGAATTCGCTCCCCAATTAGATCCGATATCTCGTACTGAATTAACACAACGATCTGAAGAAAGATTGAAGTGCGTTGAGACCTGCTCAATAACTGCGGTGGAATATTGAGCTGGAACAACAAAAGTTGAATTAAGCGAGAGTCCTGTCTCGCTGATAGCTTTTTCAATTATCTCTTTTGTTAGTTCAAATATGCGCTTTGCCACGTTATCTAAAAATGAAACATGTCCAAACTTTGGCAACTTAATTAAACCGCTACTTTTACGATCAAAGGAGAAGTTACTTGAAAGCACTGAGTATCTTCCAGGATGTACAGCAGAAATAACAACAGCAGAAGCTCCGTCACCAAGACTATACGCTTCTGAAGGCACTGAATAATCAACACGTTGTGTAGGTGCATTAGTTACTACTGAGACTATATACTCAGGAAGTCTCTCTCCTTTCCAATTAGAGATATTATTTACATGTCCGGGGAATGATCCAGTGGATGAGGTAATATCAAATGCAGGAATCTTAACTCCAAGCTGCTCTCCGATTAAATGAGCCTCAGCTGGAGTCGTCTGCCATGGAGTTATACAATCTCCAAGAATTAAGCCGATCTTGTCTAGCTCTATTCCAGCATTACTTACTGCTAATCTAACAGCTTCTGCGCCTAATTTAGCAGGAGATAAAATGTCCTCTGCTTTTACTTGTAGAGTATGGTTCTTTGTATCTTTAATGTACTGCAAAGGTAGAGTTGTGCAGCGTACTTCATTCTTATCAAAGTAGGAGGCATCTAACCCCAATTCTCCAGCGTTCTTGGAATCAATACGATAAGGAGGGAGCGCAACTCCTATCCCAAGAATATCAACCACTTTTCCCCCTTGGTACTTACTAAAAGACAACCTCACCGCTTAAAAATAGACTATATACCTTCAAGATCGGCGATCAACTAATTTACGGGGGTATACAGTACCCATAAAATAAAGGTTAGGTCAAAAATTCCATAAAAGTACCCATACTTATTGATCTTTACAGAATCGAATAGATTGCTAATCGAGAGCTCTTATCTCAAGTAATGGCACTATATAATTTAGCTAATAGCGCTTCTATTAATACAATCTTTGCGCCAACCGGCTGGATATCGTAAGTAGACTATTCTGTACTGATTCATGACACTTCAATTCCATCAGTAGTATCTCTTATGAGGCTATATTTTAAACCAAAAGTCTGCCTAGTCTGTGCCATCTTAGCGCTTGGTATGATCCGGGCATCTTTCTGGCAGTGGGATCGGCATCAAGAAAAAATCACATACATCAAAGGTATGGAGTCACGTTTAGATCAGCCACCGATAGATCTCCTCAACCTAATTCCCAATAAAACTATCCCGAATGTGGATGATATTACTTATCGAAGAGTAACTGTCACTGGCGAGTTTGATTTTGCAAATGAGGTAGTAAGGAGAAACCAACGTCACGAGGGCGCTCCAGGAGTGCATGTTCTTACTCCACTAAAGATTGCCAATTCAGATTTACATGTGCTCGTAAACCGAGGATTTATCCCTCTATCACGCTCAGATAAAGAGCAGAGAAAGCAGTTTCAAAATCAGGTCTCCTTTGATGCAGTAACACTAATCAAAGAAAGCATGAGAAGAAAGTGGCTTGCCCCATTAGATCCTGAAAGTGGATCACCAAATCCATGGGTTGATAGTTGGATCAGGGTAGATATTCCAGCGATAGAAAAACAGCTACCGTATAAATTACTCCCTTTTCATCTTGAGATCGTCAGTAGCAACGATCGCAACAAGACTACTGATAGCATCGTAAAGAGCGGTTCAGGGAGAGAGGAGCTCTTATTCCTAGGACTTCAAGAGGGGCAGTCAATTCTAGCTTCAGACTATGATCCTAAGCTGAGCTACCCTATTCCGGTTCTTGATACAGTCCTGCCCCCAGGAAGGCACCTTGGATACGTCTATGAATGGGGCTTTATGGCTCTAACCACAATTATAATCGGTCTAATACTCCAGCTAAGACCTCCCAGATATAACCGCTAAAAAACATTTGAATTTTATCCAAGATCTGCCGAGATGGTTATGGGGAATAAGAGATAATAAATCTCCATGTTTCCTAAGAATTTCAAGATGGTACAATACTAGGGCCCGGCTGAGTTTGGAGAATCGATGCGAGTATTTTGTGTAAACATTCCCCGTTTTGTTGCCAGCCATATAGGTGCAATTTACGAAACCGCCTGGAGTATCACTCACGGTAAGATCTTCATGGAGCTTCTTAATGAGCTGCATGAAAGTGTAAAGAAACCTTTCTCTCTTGAGATTTATTCGGCGAGAGGCACTGTATATTTCTGTATCTCAGGTGAGAGCTCAGCAGTAGAACTACTATCATCCGGCATTTATTCTCTCTTCGATGGTTACGAGATCCGTGAGATCGCGGACTATACCGAAGATATTGACGACTCTACGATTGTAGCGAGTACCTCTCTATACCTTGCTAAGCCAGATGTAGTTCCTCTCCAAAATTTTAGAGACTTCGGCTTTAATACCATGGCAACTACATGCCAGCCGCTCACTGCTATTCCGACGACAGATAGAATCTTACTTCAATTAGTCATCTGTCCGACTCGCGACACTGCTGTATTACACTCCAAGCTATTCTCTCAACGTGCAGAAGCAGCTTTTTGGAGAGAGGTAAAACCTGAGACCTGGTGCAAAAGAGATCTCAAGACTGAGTTCTATACAAAGATGCGCACCAAATCGACATTGAAGTTTTTTAATGTCACTTACCGCATAGCTTCGTTTACAAAACGACCATTAGACGCCTCTCCTGAAGAGGTAGAAAATATTAAGAAGCGTCTTGGACGCCATCTTAATTTAGCAGTTGGTGTTTTAATGTGTGTAAATACACATAACGAGAATAAGCTCCTACCGAGACCCTTTAGATATGGTGCGAGCTACATAAAACCTTTCCACGAGCGTCTTTTACAGAGACCTGTACTCCTTACAGGAGATGAGCTTTCTACTCTTTGGCATCTTCCAAGACTTTTTATGGTGCCATATACAGCGCAGGTTTTATCTAAAAAGTGTGCACCACCTAAGGGACTACCAAACAATGATACCGATGGCCAGGTAACTCTATTTGGTGCAACAAACTATAGAGATGAAGCTACTCCTTTTGGAATCAGACGTTTTGATAGACGACGTCATTATTACGTCATCGGAAAGTCTGGATCAGGAAAATCGTGTTTATTACAGCTGCTTGTAAAAGCTGATATCGAGCAGGGCTTTGGATGTGCAGTACTAGATCCACACGGAGATTTAGTTGACGATATTTTACCGTTAATACCGAAGCATAGAATTAAAGATGTGGTGATCTTCGATCCATCCGATACAGCATATCCACCAAGCTTTAATCCATTAACAGCACTAAAGCCCGAGCTAAGAATGCGTGCGACTCTAAGCTTCATCGAGGTATTTAGAAAGATCTTAGGTAGCGATTGGTCAGAGCGTATAGATCATGTCATTCGCTACGCAATGCTTGCCCTACTCTCTATTCCAGGTTCTAGCATCGTATCGTTCCGTAGATTCCTTACTGATGAGTCCTATCGATCTGCTGTACTGAAACACCTAACAGATGAACAGGTCCTTAGATTCTGGAATGAAGAGTTCTCTGCGCGAAAAGCTGAATTCGAAGAGGGTCCGATTGCGAGACTTCTAAACCGTCTTGATCATTTATTAGCAACTGACATGGTCAGAAATATAATAGGTCAACCTCAGAACTTATTTAACTTCCGTGAGCTTATGGACTCACGTAAAATTGTCTTAATTAAAGTATCAAAGGGTATTCTAGGCGCTGAAAATGCAGCATTTTTAGGCTCTCTAATAATCTCAAAGATCTATGAAGCTGCGATGTCTCGTGCTGATATCCCTCAGGAACAACGCGATGATTTCTACTTCTATATCGATGAATTCCAAAACTTTGCTACTGAATCATTCGGAGAGATGTTAAGCGAGTCTCGTAAGTATAGACTATGCTTAACCTTTGCAAATCAGTACCTAGGCCAGTTACCATCATCTGTTTCTGAAGTTGTCTTTGGTAACGTCGGAAACATCCTCTCATTTAGAGTTGGTGGTTCTGATGCCACAAAGTTATCTGCGGAGTTTAAACCTCGCGTTATGCCAGCCGATATTATTAATCTAGGGGATCGCGAATTCTATTTAAAAATGTCGATCGATGGAGAAGTTCAGGAGGCTTTCTCAGGAAAGACTCTAGATCTTATTAGACCGCCGTACGGTGAAGATTGCGTTAGAGAGTGTATTCAACATTCTCGAGCTCACTACGCTCTACCTTTGAGACATGCGCTGGAATCAATCGAAATCTCAGAGTTTGGAGTGTACGCATCAAAGATCAATTTAAGTGACGACGCGTTGGCTTAAGTAGTAATTCATCATTACAAGAAGAGTAAGAAGTTTTATATATTGAAAGTTAGTCTTACTTACAAATAAAAGCCCTGGAGCGGAGACTTCAGTCTCCGAAGCACTACTACTTGCATATGGATAATAAAAACT
>CAZTER010000071.1:0-7440 GCA_964612045.1 uncultured Bdellovibrionales bacterium | reverse complement strand
CAAGCGCTTGGTATCCAGAAAGAAGGTACTGCGCGGCTGCATATGATGCACTGATCGGATCCCTTCTTTCGTCGATAGCTTTGGTTATCGTTAAAAATCTCTTTCCAGTTGCAGGCATAAATTGCCAGATTCCAGCTGCACCGACGCTACTATAAGCACGATAGTCGAATGAGGACTCGATAAAAGGCAGCCGAGTTAACTCAACAGGAAGACCGTAATCACTTACAAAGATACGTTCTATCTCTTTTAGATACATACCTGAGCGCGAGAGGGCCTCGCCGCACTTCTCTCTAATTCCTGTTTGGCTCCTGATTAGCTCAGGATCACTCAATACTCGACCGATTGGATCACGGCCGGGAACCATCTGCATAGCTTCCGCAACTCTTTCCTCGAACTCTGTTCTTGGACGACCGCCGTTATTAAAATATGAGAGGGTTTCCCTAACTCTAGCAATACTCCTCTCGATACGTTGCTTCTTAGCTTTCTCAAGTCCAATCGGACCAAGCTCAGCTGCTTCATTTGAAAAATCTAAAACTTCAAAAACGGCCTGTGGAAACTCTCTGTGATGAACTACCGACTGGTTTTTCCCATACTTAGTGAAGATATCGAGCCAAAAATAGACTCTTGGCCTAAGTTTTTCAGGAATTATGAAGTGCGGTGATCTATTCGGCTTTCCCTTTTCAGCCAGAGCAGGTTGCGGAAATAAAGAAAAAGTAAAAATAAGGACTAATGCTAAACTAAACTGGAATAAAATCTGCCAATAAGAGCAATAATGATGGCTCTTATTCTGCTTAAACACTCCCCCCACCTTATCGCCCTGGTGTCTCTCCTCTATACAATGAGGCAACAAACTTATCCTCAAACCGCAAAGCCTCATCTTTAGAACCTTCTCCATTAAAAACAACCGCAAATGCTATTTTTTTACCACTGCTAGTTAAGATGTAACCAGCAAGTGAGCTAACTCCTGCTATAGTACCAGTCTTGCCACGGACAACGCCATCAGGCAATCCAAATGAACGTCTTCTTAATGTTCCACTTCTACCAGATACAGCTAACGAGGAGATAAAATCAGGGGCAATGGTCCAGTCATCCTGACTCTCGATGAGAAGATTACAAATCTCACTAACTTTTAACCTATTATCATGACTTAAACCTGAGCCATCGATAAAACGAGCGTCCCTGCTTAATCCTAAAATTCTTCTAAGCTCTGCCGCACCTGATTCAATATCTAGAGCTCCCCGTCCTTTAATCCCTAGGGAGATTAGGAGCTGATCTGCGATCATGTTTGTACTAAAATTATTCATTCCCCAAACAATCTCTCTTAGTGGAGCTGAAAGTCGGACATCAATGATAGGTGCATTTACTGGAGCCTCTCCACGTTCGACACTATTTGGGGTCTCAATTCCAAGATATTTTAGCCCCTCTAAAAAGACCTTTCCTGCAACGATGCTCGGTGTGTCATTACTTCGATACACCCTTATACAACCGGAATCCGGCGAAACACCTCCCTGAACAGAGTATGCTCCGCGCACTGCTTCGCTAGAAACTGAGAGGGAAGGAACAGCGGATGAGGAGGCTTTAATTCGCCCCTCTGCGGATAAACCGCTTTCCCAAGGATCTACCCCTGCCACGCCCTCTCCTGCTCCGCCAAAACATCCAGTAACAGCGACTGAATTATAGTTAATTGCGAGAGCAGAGGTCCCGGTCTCATATGCCCTAGCTCCCTTTGTCGGAAGTTGCGAATGGTGAAAGGAATCATCAACAACTATGCGCTTTACCTTAGAAATTCCTGCGAGCTTTGCAGAACGGGATAGAACCCAGAGGTCTTCAGTAGAAAGAGATGGATCTCCTCCACCAATAAGGTAAAGAGTCTGTGCAATATGCTTATCGATTCGGTCTACAGCGAGAGATGTTTCAAATCTAAATTCCGGCCCAAGATTCTTGAGAGCTGCTGCAGCAACGAATATTTTCTGAACACTTGCGGGCTTTATTGGAAGCTCAAAATTTCTCTGTGCAATCCAGCTTTTAGCATTAATGTCATAAGCACAATAAGCATAGCTATCTTGAGCGTATGCGAATGTACCACTAAGTAGATATATCGATAATAACAGTAAAAATAGAGGTTTTATCGGAGATTTAGGCAACTTATAACTCGACAACGAAGCCACCTGAGATCTCCAATTAAAGCACAGCTATAAGATAGAATTCGCTACTATAATTACTTTGATGTGCAACGAATAGCATCTAGATCATCATCGCTAAGTGGAACTGTCTCTTCCTCGTTATACTTAACGAAATCCTTCATATCAGTTGGAACACCTGTATCCTCAAAGATAGCTTCAACTGGACACTCTGTTTCACATGCACCACAGTTAATACACTGATCTGGATGAATCATTAACATTCCAAATTCACCATCCTTATCAGGCCCAATTGCGAAGAGGTCATTATATTTCTGCTTCTTGATTCTATAAAAACAATCAACTGGGCAAACCTCCACACAGGAGCGATCCATCGTCCCAAGACACGGTTTAGTAACTACGTAAGCCATCTAAGAAAATCTCCAAATCGAAACCTGCCTAATTTATAAATAGTGATGGCTGGAAATGCAATATCTCCAAGATTATCGCGATCTTCCGTGTAGTTAAGCGGTTCTAGAGAATTTAAAATTACACATGGATAGTGACTTTTGTCATAGAGACCTAAATAGTTAACTTTTAAGCCTTTGCACTAGGTACCTAAATCTTATTATCAAATTGATAGCCGAATTGGCGAATCTCGCTATTAAATCTTGTTGCAATTATATCCCTCGAACAAGGGTCATAGTAAGCTCTAAAATCTAAATGTTCCCGCCTCTCAAGGTGAGGAATAGTTGGAAAGAGAGTCTCATTCCCGAATACCTTCTTAAACATAATGCTCAGATCGTTAGCAAGAGATTCAAAGCGCAGGATAAAATCAATTGGCCGATCAATTATCTCCTCAACAAGAATAGAGTTAGATCTCTCATGCTGATGAGATTTTAAATTCTTGCAGAAATCATAAAAGGAACAATTAGGAAGAACACCACTTGGCTCATGCCACCAGCCGGTAGCCCACATAGAAACGACTCGATCCCATGGATTCCGTACGACAGTAAACTTAGTATAGCTTTCCCATATATCTTCACCGTAGAGATCCCGCGCCTGACTTGCAGAGATATGTTTACTTTGGGGATCGATTAACCACCAATCATTTCCTACAAGCGCAGCTTCAATACTTGTTCCAGCAGTACGTGGAATATGGATAAATATTAGCTTTCGATTGTGGTCGATCATATCAACCACTTTACAACATGCGACTAGAGATTATGCCAGATATTATTCCGTTCAGCACTTTCACGGAATAATCTAGTAAAGAATCGAGCTCCTAGAACTGTTTCATCGTGGTCGATTCCGTAATAGCGTTGCATCTGAGCAAAAAGATCTCTTGAGAAAGTATCGTCTTGACCTGAGTATCCCTCCATTTCAGATCGTAAAATCGCGACTACAGGGTCAGAGCTACCAAGCTCGATATCTCCTACTACAGAGCGAGCTCTCACAGGAGCTGATATTAAGAGAGCTAAATCACTATGAAGCCCTTTTCCTGGATTAAAGGTTGCAATCCAAGGACAACTCATCTCCAATCTAGCAACTGTTTCAGCATTAATCTTTCCGTTAACTTTAAATCCTGTAGATTTAGGCCCTGTTGAAATGCCAACTTCATCCTCGTTAAAATTTACAAACATTCGATCATAACGGACCAAGGAGAGAGTTTGGAAATGTTCTATTAGATCAGAAAGTTTTGGATTTTTAGCCTTGAGAAGCTCCTCCTGATAATCTGAGAGCTGTTTCAAATAAGCTGCACTATCTTTCCTTAATTCTCCGATCTTTGCTAGTTCATTTATATCAAGTAACAACTGACTCATTGCTTCTTTTAGCACAGCACGAAACAGCTGCACCTCTTCGAATGAGTAAGAACTCATATCTTTTTCACGACCGCATCGTGCAGCCGTTAGAATATCCGTAAACATCTTGGCGGTTTTATTATCTGCAACTCCAACTGGAGATCCATCTTTAATTGTAAACAGAGCTTCTACTAACTTTGAATCTTTTGGAGCGAAGACCTCAACACCATCAATTTTAAACACACCATCTTTCAATTGAGAGTTTATTAACCCGTGAACTCCACCAACACTTAGAAAATGATAGATATGCGAATGATTCTTCTCGTCATGTCCAGCAAATGGACATGACATAACATCGCCCAATCGAGAAGCAAGTTTAAAAACTCTCTCCGTTGATCTACCTATTGTGCCATCACGCCCTTCATTAGGGATCATTCCAAGATCAATTCCGATATCCTGTAACAATCTTACCCAATCCTTCTTCTCTGAAAGTGCAAAATTATTAAATGTAATCTCAGATGCAATCCTACGAGTATCACGAGGATTTTCTGATGTAGGAAATATAGCAAGGATCTGCTCAGTTTTTTCTGGCGGGAAAGCCTTTGCTCTATCGCTAGGAATAATCTTCACTTTCTGTGACGTATCAGCCAATCCAGCAACGAGCGATGCAATTGCATCATGCTCTGGTTTTGGAGCAATTTTCTCTTTTTCTTCAACTTTAACATCACAGCTCGGCAACAAGCTGACAGCCAGCCCAATCAATGCCTGACGACGGGTAAAAAGACTCATAATCCCTATCTCCAATATCTCTGCATTGTTATTGCCCGATTTGCAGCTCTAGCAACATAGGACAAGAAGCACTATCTAAGTAATTAAAATAAAAGGGTTATGAGGATATTATGCAAGGGAGTCTAGAGATGGTGTTGTTTCCCCTTCTCCACGTTCGAGCCATGCTTTTGTATCAGCAGAGCTACGCCCAACTACATTATCAAAGAGATAATTTAATAGATTATTCCCAGCCTCTAACACCAATTTTTCATCCTTCATATCTTTACGACTTAGGGCATGGAATGTTCCAGCAAGTTCAGCTCCGGAAACATCTTTATCAAGAATCTTAAAATTTTCCTTCATGATACTGCCAACTATAAACTTCCACGGAATTGTAGTTTCATAGGATAAAATCTTGGAACGAAATGTTTGTCCTATAGCTTCTCTGAGCATGCTACGAACATCTGGATTCAACATCCGAGGTTTTACATCGTCAAAAGTTGAGATCTTAACTTCCTCACCTCTCTCTTGTAGAAAATGTAATCCAGCAGTTGTGGGGAATATTAATGATTGCTTACCACGTTGGAAGCGCGAAATTACTCCGAGATTTTCAGCAGCAGCTAACGCCAATTCCTGTTCACCAGGGGTCATGCGTGGAAACGGCTCTAAATATTTAGGGTTAATACTTGGTGAGGTTCCACGTGATACAGCATACTGCACCTGAGTCACTGAAGGATTTGTATCTGCAGCGATCTTTATAATAGAGGCCACCTGATCATCGTTGAGAGTGACTGACCAGTTAACTTCTAAGTTATCTATATCGGGATCATCAAATCTAAAATAACCAAGGATTAATGCTCGTGGATCTGGAGATGTAAGATACAACTCCATAACTTTGAGCTGCCTTAACTTAGCGTTGTATCGCTCTTTAACTCGAGCATATGCGTCAGAATCATCTGCAAAATCTTCGGGCCCCTTTAAAAACTGACACCTACCACTATGTGCTGATATATAACCGAACTCGTTTAAGTGTGCGATTGCCGCCAAGATCTTTCCTTCAAATGTCTCGTCATCCTTTGCTATGGATTTTGCAAACTGAACAGGAACAAACGGAATAACTGTTCCAACTTCTTTAGGTTTATCTTTTGGAGACCTTCCCCATAACCAGTTATACACATGAGAAATAACCTCTAAGGAGACCTCACTTTTTCGTAAGCGAGATCTTTGATCAACGAGATCTTCTGCCGTGTAAAGTAAGAAGCTTCTTGAAGAGACTCCGTCACGTCCTGCTCTTCCTGCTTCCTGATAAAATCCCTCTAACGATTCACTCGGTTCATAGTGAATAACCGCCCTTACGTCTGGTTTGTTTATCCCCATTCCAAAGGCCTTCGTTGCAAAGAGAATTTTTGTCTCTCCCGAGAGAAATCTTCTTTGTTGAAAATCCTTAACATGCGGCAACAATTGGCCATGATATATCCCAACAGGGAGCCTTGCCTCTTCACCGACCTTCAAGAGCGTATCAAGAGTTCGAATTGTATTGGCATATACGATTACACTCTCGTCCTTAGCTGCGTACTCGTTTAGCAGTTCAAATAAGCGATCTACTTTTTTTGTATGCCAATCAAACCGCTCTACATCAAAGGAGAGTTCTGGACGATCTACTTCACCGATAAATTGCTCTGCTTCTGGGATCCCCAACATAGCTAACATATCATCTCGAACACGGACTGGCGCAGTAGCTGTAAAAGCAGCTATCGGGGGATTTCTTAATCGTTCTCTGGCAAGTGGAATCTTCTGATAATCAGCTCTAAAATCATGCCCCCAACAACTAATACAGTGAGCTTCATCAATTACAATTCTATTTACTTTAGTCTCACCAAGCGCTTCATAAAATCGAGCAGTAGCGAGGTGTTCAGGAGAGAGATAGATTAACTTTGCAACTCCGCGATTAACTAGATCCCACCCAGCATCAATATCCTCTTTCTCAATTGTGGAGTTAAAAGTAACAGCGACAACTCCTCTAGCATTGATCTGCTGAATCTGATCCGCCATCAAAGCAATCGTTGGAGATACAACTAGAGTTACACCTTCTTGATAGATCAACGCTGGCAATTGGAAACAGAGAGATTTTCCTCCACCAGTTCCCATAACAGCCAACAGATCCCTTCCATCAATCATCGCTTGAATAATCGGCTCTTGAAGTGGTCGAAATCCTTCTAAGCCAAAATGTTGCTTTAAATCTAATTGGAGATCGCGCGTTGGAGGACTTGCAGCAGGACCGAGTTGATTCATAAAACCAGGAACCGTTCTTAAATAAATTGGGCCAGTATTGTAGCGGAACCCAATACCTAAACAATCGCGAGGGAGATATCCTGTTATTACGAGAGCTTAGTTTGTTTGATTTTCAGAGGAATCTTACCAACTTTGAATCTTCGTTTAAGTTAGAGATTTATTAAATATATGAGAGATAAAGAATTGTGTCCTTCGACTAAGCTCAGGACGAGCTAACGAAAATGCAGATAACACTACTCATCAATTAAGAAGTAAATTTTGCGGTTAAACTAATATGAGCAAAAAGAAAACTGGGTCCAGGGTGTCCCTGGCCGTCATCGCAATCTTGGCTTTGCCAAGTTGCGATAGGCTATAATTGGTCGCGATTTTTGTGTCCTTCGACTAAGCTCAGGACGAGCTAGCAAAAATGCAGATAACACTACTCATCAATTAAGAAGTAAATTTTGCGGTTAAACTAA
>CAZTER010000070.1:0-7476 GCA_964612045.1 uncultured Bdellovibrionales bacterium | reverse complement strand
TCCAAAGCATTTTTACATGAACTACTAAACACTCCATCTCCTACTGGATACGAAGAAAGGATCCAAGCAGTAGTTAGAAAGCATATGAAGAAGTATGCCGACCACATAGAAACAGATCTTCATGGAAACGTGATCGTAGGAATTAATACAAAAGCTTCGCGTAAAGTCATGCTTGCTGGCCACTGCGACCAGATCGGCTTCATGGTTAAGCATATAACAAAAGATGGTTTTATTTATCTTCTTCCACTCGGTGGAATTGATGCCGGCGTATGTCCAGGAGCACATGTAACTATATATGGTGAGAAAGAAGCAGTTCCAGGACTCTTTGGAAGAAAGCCGATTCACGAACAGTCAGGAGATGAACGTGGAAAACTCACCATAGATCTCGCTAAGTTTCCAGTAGATATCGGCGCACGCAATGAAAAAGAAGCATTAAAGCGTGTTAAGATAGGCGACTTCGCAACATTTAAACTTGGCGTCACAGAGCTAAGTAGTGACCTCTTTTCAAGTCCAGGAATTGACGACAAAGTAGGATTATTCATTGCTATGGAGGCACTAAAGCTATGTAGCGAAGAAAAGCTTGATGTTGCTTTATATTCTGTCAGCACTGTTCAAGAAGAGGTTGGCCTACGTGGTGCTCGAACTGCGGCATACTCTATAGATCCTGAAGTTGGAATAGCAATCGATGTTACTCATGCCTCAGATTCACCAGTTACTGATGCCACTCGACCAGTTCCATGTAAATTAGGAGCTGGACCTGGAATTTGTCGCGGACCAAATATTAATCCGATCGTAGAGAGATTACTTGTTCAAGCAGCAAAGAAAGCAAAGATTCCATATCAGTTACTTCCAAGTGGTGGACTTCTTGGAAATGATGCCAATGCAATACAGGTTACTAAAGGTGGTGTAGCTACTGGTTCAATCGGAGTTCCAAATCGCTACATGCACACTCAGGTCGAGGTATCTAGCTATAAGGATCTTGAGTTTAGTGCTCGCCTGCTTGCTGCGTTTGTTAAAGAGATCAAGAAAGGTACTGATTTCAGGCCGGGACATAGCTAAGAGATTTACCTAGAGCAGGTGCGACATCAGGATCTGCTCTAGGTTTCTAATTCCATCCCTTTCAGAACACTCCATCAAGCTACCCACAACCTACGAAAACATTTGCATACTTATCCTTAAAGTATTCTCTCTCCATTTAATTAACTACTTATAATTATTAAGTAATTTAACCCTACTGATCTAATAAAGATCAGCCGAAATCCTAAGGTAGCTAGCATAGATTTTGCAAACTAGTTCAATAGCTGATCGCTGTGAATCGACTACTTCAATTCTGAGGGAGATGAGGTGAGAAATTTTACTTTAATATTACTACTCGCATTAGCATTGAATGCACCAACAAATTCATTCGCATTACCATCAAATGATTTTGATACTGATGGCACCTCAGATCTATTAGGAGTAACTCCTAGTGATGGAGGGATACTGACATGGCAGGTCCGTTATTCAAGCACCGGAGAAAGTTCTACCTTCACAGATCTAGGCTCACTAGGAAATCATCTAGCACCTGGAAGATGGAGATCTAGTACCGTAGAGCGTGCTGTTATCGAGCCTGGAGATAGTGGGGATGTAAAAGTAACTCTAGATGATGAAACTTCTGTATCTATCGATGCCGTAAGCTCAACTGTTGTTACTGGAGCAGACTTCGATGGATCTGGATTAAACGATATAGCTGTTGTTAAGAAATCAGGATCAAGATTATCTTGGAAGATCTATTTTAATCCATTTAGTGGCACACCAACACAATCGTCTGAAATTCTATTTGGTGGTGTAAATGATAAGCCATTCTTCTTTTCTAAAGATGGAACAACAGATCTTCTTGCAGCTTTAAATCCTAAGAAAAAACTGATCTCATATAGATCACATTCTAGCGCGACAGTAACGCGCCTTAAGCTTCCAAGTATATTTCCATTTACAGCAGCACCACTTCCAGTAGCTGCCAAAGAGGGTGGAGATATCCTCGGATTTTCAAGAATTGTTGGTAAACAGACCTTACTTCACTTCTTAAAAACAAATGGAGGTAGAGGAACGACTGGTAAAATTGGAGCTAATGGAACAGCAGTCGTTGGTAATTTTGATGCAGCAAACGAGGGAGAAGAGATTGCTGTACATGATGGCACGACATTAAGAGCATTTAATCCATTCAAGAAGAAAAGATCTACAACTGCTTTCACATCTCAGATAATTGTCGATGACATTAACATTAATACAATCTCTAATGACTTCTCTGGTGAGCCAGGATCTGAACCTGGTCAGTGTGTTCAGATGAATCCAAATGATGGCTCAAAGATTGGCTTCGTATGGAAACCAAACTCTGATACGACCTACTATGCCGTCGCAGTCTTACCAGGACAATTTTATGGAAATGTAGAGAAGGTTTTGGTTCTTAAAACAGACAATACATTAATCAAACAGCTTCAATTCACTGGATGTGGTAATCCAGACTCAACTGGTATGCGATGTAACTACAAGGATTTTGCTCTTACTGGAGCTGACTATGCTCGAACATATGGAGCAATAGTCCTGAAGGTAGAGCAGACCGGTGGTGGATGTAAAACATATAGGATCGATAATCCAGCTCGTAGAATTGATTAATAGTACCCTTCTTTCCTGAATAGCCTAGGATCCAAACTATAAGAGTATGAAACTTAAAATTTCATACTCTTATTCTATGGACTAGTAGACTAAAAGCTCTAGTCATGTGAAAAGAGCAGGTGTCAAACTAGGGATCATATAGGCGGGAGGAAGAGATGAAAGGTATTATTTTAGCCGGTGGTTCAGGAACGAGATTACATCCCGTTACCCGCGGAGTGAGTAAGCAACTAATCCCAATTTATAATAAGCCGATGATCTATTATCCGCTATCGGCTCTAATGTTCAGTGGTATTAGAGAGGTCTTGATAATATCCACCCCTCAAGATCAACCTAACTTTAAAAATCTCCTTGATAATGGCTCTCATCTCGGGTTGAAGATTGAATATGCCATCCAACCTAGCCCAGATGGTTTGGCTCAAGCTTTCTTAATTGGTGAAAATTTCATTGGTTCAGATTCAGTTGCTCTAGCGCTGGGGGACAATATCTTCTACGGACATGGAGTTCCTGATCAATTCAGCAAAGCTGCAAAAAAGAATGATGGGGCTACAGTCTTTGCTTATCAGGTTCAGGATCCAGAGCGATATGGTGTTGTAGAGTTTGATAAGGATGGAAAGGCGATTAACCTTATTGAGAAGCCTAAGATAGCGCCATCGTCCTATGCTGTTACAGGAATATACTTCTACGATAATGAGGTTGTTCGTATTGCAAAAGCTCTCAAACCATCACCTAGAGGTGAGCTAGAGATAACAGATGTCAATATGCACTACCTGCGAGAAGGGAAGCTTAATGTCGATATTCTTGGACGTGGAACAGCATGGCTAGACACCGGGACATTTGAATCGTTACTTCAGGCCTCAATGTTCGTGCAGGCTGTTGAAGAACGTCAGGGATTAATGGTTGCATCGGTAGAAGAGATTGCCTACCGCATGGGATACATTTCAAAGGATCAATTACATAGCCTGGCTGAATCTTTGAAAAAGAGTAGCTATGGACAATATCTACTTCGGCTTATAAAGGATTCTTAGAGTATATTTGAATTGCTTATCGTTTAGTATCTAACGATGAATAACTTAATTGATTCAGAGCAAACTGGAGATCTACCAGACGGCACGTTGCCAGTTGAGAATTGGAGTGACCTCAGTGCAGAAGAACAAGCAAGTCTGTTCTCTTCCTTGCCGATCTCTGATGCTTCAACTCTATTTTACTCTTTAGATGCCTTTGGAAAGACCAATCTATTACTCACACTACCTGCAGACTCCAAGAAGCTTTGGTTACGACAATTAGCTCCAGATGATATAGCCGATGTAATTCAAGCTGCTCCAGCCGATGACCGAATCTCTCTATTCTCACTATTAGATCCGGTATCTTCTGTTGAAGTATCAGCTCTACTTGCTTACGACGAAGATAATGCCGGTGGACTGATGAGTCCACGCTATGCTCGTATTCGACCAGATATGAGCGTTGACGAAGCGATTAGCTATCTTAAGAGACAAACTCGTAATCAGATTGAAGATGTCTACTATTTATACGTTTTGGATAGTGAACAACACCTCCTCGGAGTAGTTGCTTTCAGAGATCTATTCGGCGCTGATCCGAAAAAGATAGTACGCGATATTATGATCAAAGATCCCGTCAGGGTTCTTGATACCATGGACCAAGAGAGCGTCAGTAAGGTATTAGCCGATTACCATCTCTTAGCCGTTCCAGTTGTAGATACTGAGGGACGGATGCAAGGAATTGTTAGCATTAAAGACGTCGTTGATGTTGTCAAAGAAGAAGCTACAGAAGATATCCAAAAAATGGGAGGTACTGAAGTACTTGATGCTCCATATTTAGCTACAAGTATTCGAGCGATGATCCGCAAAAGAGGATCTTGGCTGGCGGTTCTCTTTATTGGAGAGCTTTTAACCGCTGCAGTAATGTCGCACTACGAGCAGGATATCGCTAAGGCTGTCATGCTAACACTGTTTATTCCATTAATTATTAGTAGTGGTGGAAATTCAGGATCCCAAGCATCAACTTTGGTTATTCGAGCATTGGCGTTAGGCGAGCTACGCTCAAGAGATTGGTGGAGAGTTTTCCGCAGAGAGCTTGGAATTGGAGTATCTCTCGGCTCAATCTTAGCTCTATTAGGACTTGTAAAGATCGCTTTATGGCCTTCGCTTGTAGGAAACCATAGTCAGCATAGCCTACTAATCGGTGCTGTTGTCGGACTCAGCTTAGTTGGCGTTGTTACTTATGGAGCTGTAATCGGCGCAATTTTACCGATCTTATTAAGAAAACTTGGATTTGACCCAGCATCCGCATCAGCTCCGATGGTTGCAACCTTGGTGGATGTCACAGGTCTTGCTATATACTTCTCGATAGCTCAAGCCATATTAGGTGGGGTCTTACTTTAGAGGAGATTAAATGTTTTCTGCTGAACACTTACTAAGAGGTCTTGTGACCTCAGCTCTCTCATCTGGATTACGAGGTTCTTCTGGCTTAGGAAGAAGGAGATCTAGGGGATATCAAACATCGATATCAGCACAGCAGATAACAAAATTAGGAATGGGAGCTCTTGGCCTTGCTATTGCAGCGTATGAACACCTATCAGCCAAGAAGGATATTCCACAATCAGGAAGCTCTCCTTCTAATGTTAGACCACCAGCACCACCATCTTCGATACAAACACCACCTCCACCGCCAACTCTAAACCCTAAAGAGGAGGAAGATAGTACTCTTTTACTTAAAGTTATGGTGGCAGCAGCACTATCAGATGGAGTTCTAGATGAGAGCGAGCGAGCAAAGATCTACTCTAAGCTAGCTGATGAAGGGATTAGCAGTGAAGAACAAGAATTCTTAGATAATCTGATAAGTAATCCAAGCTCTGTAACTGAATTAGCCTCTGGAATCACAGATAAATCTCTTGCAGAGCAGATGTATGCAGCTGCATTAGTAGCTATCTCGGTTGATTCTGCAGCTGAACAGAGATTTATTAACTCTCTTGCATCAGCGCTTGGCCTATCTCAAGATCAACAATCTAGATGGAAAAACATCTTTGGTATCTCTTAAACTAGGAGTTCGACTATGACTCAGTGGTATCTTTCTTATGATGGTAAGCAGATTGGTCCTCTAAGTATCACAGAGGCAATAACTCAAGCTAAATCAAATCCACATGGATATGCATGGCGTGACGGTTTTCCAGATTGGGTTCAGATCGCTAAAGTAGGCGAGCTTTCATCAACAACATTCATGGCACCACCTCCACTCGCTGGTCGTACTCTGACGGATGATATTGAGTATAAAATTCACGGCAGCGAGATGCAGTTTGTTGAAGTTATTTTGGATGCTGGAGAAAGTTGCGTCGCAGAAGCGGGTTCCTTAATGTACAAAGATCAAGCAATTCGAATGGAAACGATCTTTGGAGATGGTTCACATAGATCTGATTCAGGTTTTCTAGGAAAATTAGTTGGTGCAGGAAAAAGACTAATTACAGGAGAATCTCTATTTACTACTGTCTTTACACATACTGGAAGTGGGAAGGGGAAAGTTGCGTTTGCTGCACCATACCCTGGAAACATCATACCAGTTACTCTTGCTAATTTAGGTGGTTCTTTAATCTGTCAGAAAGATAGCTTCCTATGCGCAGCTAAGGGAGTCTCCATGGGGATCTACTTCCAACGTAAAATTTTAACAGGTCTATTTGGTGGAGAGGGATTCATCATGCAACGTCTCGATGGAGATGGTCTAACATTTGTGCATGCTGGTGGAACCTTAGTTGAACGAGAACTTAAAGCAGGTGAACAGCTTCATGTTGATACAGGATGTGTCGTTGCTTTTACTCCCTCAGTAAACTTTTCTCTTACTCAAGCTGGAGGGATTAAGAGCATTTTATTCGGAGGAGAGGGGGTTTTTCTTGCTGAATTAACTGGCCCTGGTCATGTATGGCTACAATCACTTCCATTCTCTCGACTAGCAGGAAGGATGTTAAGCTCTATTCCTAAACAATCCGAAGAAGGATCTGTTTTAGGTGAGCTTGGACGAATTGTTCAGGGAGATAGATCTTAACTAAGAATCTATCTTAATAAAAATTAGAGATCTCAAGCAGCCAAGATATCAAGAGTGTTGGTTTCCATCCCTCTAAGTATCAGATCACTCGCATAACCTGGCCGTATATGAGTATTAGCTCTTAAACCTTGAATCTCAGGAAGCTTATCATCTACTAGACACCCTAATTTACGACCCATAAGATCGGCTTTACGATAGAACGGTATAGAGGATCCTTCGAGACCTAACTCTTGCAACAATCCTTTTACGCCTCCACTAAACTCGCTATCACTAACTATGGCTACACGTGGCCCTGTACCAGCAAGCGCTCGATCATGCAGCTTTTGAAGACAGTGAACTAGTCTTCGATCTGGGGCTCCATCAGGTGTAATTAAAGTTCCAAATACATCAAAAAATATCCCAGGCTCATGAGATACAACATCTTTATTTCTACGAAGTCTCTCTATAACTCTTTTTACCCCTTCACCATTAATCGAGGATTTACCATTTGGGACAACACTATCACCACCTTCTCGTACCTCTTTGAAGCGAGATACATAATCTACAGCATTCTGACCAAATTCCTTCTCGAGCTTACTAAACAATCTTAAGACAACACCATCTCTCGGAAGTTTTACTTTGTTATTTAATACCCAAGCAAAGAAACCTTTTGCATTCTTAGCTGTAGCAAACTCTGATACTACGCCAACTGGAGCAGCTCGCAATTTACCAGATGAAACTTCATCAACTTCCTCAGCCGCATCATGCAACATCCTGGAGAATTGTTTCCGAGAT
>CAZTER010000069.1:0-7490 GCA_964612045.1 uncultured Bdellovibrionales bacterium | reverse complement strand
CTGTTGTTAAAGAATTCTTCGGTTCATCACAGTTGTCTCAGTTTATGGATCAAACAAATCCATTATCAGAGATTACTCATAAGAGAAGATTGTCAGCTCTTGGACCTGGCGGTTTGACACGAGACAGAGCAGGATTTGAGGTTCGCGACGTAAACCAGACTCACTACGGAAGAATCTGTCCGATTGAGACACCTGAAGGTCCGAATATCGGTCTTATCTCATCTCTCGCTGTTTATGCTCGTGTAAATGAGTTTGGATTCCTTGAGACACCTTATCGAGTAGTTGATAACTACAATCGAGTAACGGACGATATTGTTTATCTCTCGGCACTAGAAGAAGAGAGAGAAACAATAGCTCCAGCTACTGTTCCGTTAGATAAGAACGGTAGATTCCTTGAGCAAGCTGTGCCAGTTCGTAAGAGTGGCGAGTATGCTGTTTCAAATCCGACTGATGTATCTAAGATGGATGTAAGTCCTAAACAGATCGTCAGTGTCGCGGCATCATTAATTCCTTTCTTAGAGAACGATGATGCTAACCGCGCCTTGATGGGTTCGAACATGCAACGTCAAGCTGTTCCATGTTTACGTACTCAGGCTCCATTAGTAGGTACAGGAATGGAGAGAATCTGTGCACGTGACTCTGGTGCAACTATTGTTGCTAAGAGAGCTGGTGCTGTTGTTTCTGTTGACGCGGAAAGAATCGTTGTTAAGGCAGATAGAACTACAGATGATCCGATCGATACAGGCGTAGATATTTACAACTTAGTTAAGTATCGAAGGTCTAACCAGGATACATGTATAACTCAAAAGCCGATCGTTCGCGGTGGCGAGCGTGTGCAGGCTGGTGAGGTTATGGCAGACGGTCCAAGTACGGATATGGCTGAGTTAGCTCTTGGTCAAAACGTAATGGTCGCTTTCATGCCTTGGCATGGATACAACTTTGAAGACTCTATCTTGATTAACGAAGATCTCGTTAAGAAGGATATCTTTACATCGATCCATATCCAGGAGTTTGAGTGTATCGCTCGTGATACGAAGCTTGGAAAAGAAGAGATCACAAGAGATATTCCGAACGTAGGTGAAGATGCTCTTAAGAATCTAGATGATGCTGGAATCGTAAGAATCGGCGCAGAGGTTCGTTCTGGTGATATCTTAGTTGGTAAGATTACTCCAAAGAGTGAGACTCAATTAAGCCCAGAAGAGAAGCTTTTACGCGCAATCTTCGGTGAGAAGGCAGGTGAGGTAAGAGATACAAGTTTACGTCTACCACCAGGTGTGGAAGGTACTGTTATCTCTGCTCAGGTATTCTCAAGAAAAGGTGCTGAGAAAGATGAAAGATCTCTTGCTTTAGAGAAGCGTGAAATTGCTCGATACGAGCAGGATCACAAGGATGAGATCTCGATTATTCGTGATACAGCGTTGAAGGAGATTCGAGAACTTCTTATTGGCAAGGAAGCTACTGCTCGTCTTGTAGATGATAAGAAAGCGCAGCTAATTGCGAAGGGTGACATAATCTCTGGTGAGATGCTTGCTGCAATTCCATTTGAATACCTAAGAGATATTCAGATCGGAGATGAGAAGGTTCAGGAAGTTATCAACCGAATCGTTGTCAGAACTGGACAGTTGATTAATAGCAAGCGTGCATTACTCAATGAGAGAATTAAGCGTATCAAAGAAGGTGATGAGCTAGCTCCTGGTGTTATCAAGATGGTTAAGGTTTTCATCGCCATCAAGAGAAAGATCCAGGTAGGTGATAAGCTTGCTGGACGTCACGGAAACAAGGGAGTTCTCTCTCGTGTTGTTCCTACAGAAGATATGCCACATCTTGCAGATGGTACCCCAGTAGATGTTGTTCTTAATCCGCTTGGAGTTCCTTCTCGAATGAACGTTGGTCAGATTCTTGAAGTTCATCTTGGATGGGCTGCTTGGGAGTTTGGACGAAGAATCCGCGCTGAATTAGAGCGAGCTGTAGATTGGCAGACAGGATCTCTGTTGCCAGGAATATCAGCTGCTACCAAGGCAGAAGTGGTCGCAAATCTAAGAGGGACTTTGTCGGTTGCTCTTGGTGAAGGTCATAAGAAGTTCATCGAAGGTCTTGCTGATGATAATATCATCAAGTTAGCGATGCGTGAGCAGAGCGGAATCCGTTTTGCATCTCCTGTGTTTGACGCAGCTCGAGAGAGCGAGATTAGAGAGATGTTAGATGCATCTGGAGCTGACGAGACTGGTAAAGTTCAACTTTACGATGGACGTTCTGGAGAAGCGTTTGCAGAGAGAACAACTATCGGCGTTATGTACATGCTGAAGTTGGATCACTTGGTCGACGATAAGATTCACGCTCGTTCAATTGGACCATACTCACTTGTAACTCAGCAGCCACTGGGCGGTAAGGCACAGTTCGGTGGTCAGAGACTCGGAGAAATGGAAGTATGGGCACTCGAAGCGTATGGAGCAGCTTATACTCTACAGGAGTTCCTAACTGTTAAGTCTGATGACGTAGCAGGTAGAACTAGAATGTATGAGTCTATTGTTAAGGGTGAGCATGTTCTTGAACCAGGTTTACCTGAGTCCTTTAACGTTATGGTCAGTGAGCTTAAGTCTCTTGGCTTAGATGTTGAACTCAGCGAAGAGCGAGAGGGCGAGGAGCTAGTTCAGGAAGATGGTTCAACAGAGAGTTCGGAGGCAATAACTGCCTAATTTAGATGGCGTATGGAGTAACCCTCCATACGCCACTTCGATCTGCTTGAGCAGGATCGATTTAAATAAGTTCTCTGAGTTAGATTTTAGAAATTTTTGGATAAATAGGTGAGGGTAGCATGGACGATATTTTTAGTCTCTTTGAGAAACCAAAGAACCCAGTAAAGTTTAACGCATTGAAGATTTCAATTGCGAGTCCTGAGAAGATCAGGAGCTGGTCTTTTGGAGAGGTAACAAAACCTGAGACTATCAACTATCGTACACTCAAACCGGAGAGAGATGGATTATTCTGTGCCAAAATCTTCGGTCCAGTTAAGGATTATGAGTGTATCTGTGGAAAGTATAAGAGACTTAGACACCGTGGTGTTGTTTGTGAAAAGTGCGGTGTTGAAGTTATTCAGTCAAAAGTTCGTCGTGAAAGAATGGGGCATATTGAGCTTGCTTGTCCTGTTGCTCATATCTGGTTTTTAAAGAGTTTGCCAAGTCGCATAGGAGCTGCTCTTGATATCACACTACGTGATCTTGAGAAGGTTCTATACTTTGAAAGCTATATTGTTTATGAGGCAGGAGATACTAAGCTTTCTGTCGGAGATCTTCTAACAGAGAAAGAGTACCGTCTTGCTAAGCAGGAGTGGGGTAATAAATTCAAAGCAGGAATGGGAGCTGATACCGTTCTTGAAATGTTAAAAGCAATCGATGTTGATCCTGTTTGTGCTCAATTAAGAGAGGATCTCAGAACAGTTACGTCGGAAGCTAAGAGAAAGAAGATCGCAAAGCGATTGAAGGTTCTTGGTTCTTTCCAACAGAGCCCAAACAGACCTGAGTGGATGATCCTTAATGTTGTTCCAGTTATTCCGCCAGATCTTCGTCCGTTGGTTCCATTGGATGGTGGTCGATTCGCAACAAGCGATCTAAACGATCTTTATCGTCGTGTAATCAATCGTAACAATCGTCTAAAGAGACTTATGGAGCTAAGCGCGCCTGATATTATTATCAGGAACGAAAAGAGAATGCTTCAAGAGTCAGTAGATGCACTCTTTGATAATGGTCGTCGTGGTAGAGTTATCACTGGACCAAATAAGAGACCACTTAAGTCTTTAAGCGACATGCTTAAAGGAAAAGGTGGACGTTTCAGACAGAATCTTCTTGGTAAACGAGTCGATTACTCTGGCCGTTCAGTTATCGTTGTAGGTCCAGAGTTACGTCTGCACCAGTGTGGTCTTCCAAAGAAGATGGCTTTAGAGCTTTTCAAACCTTTTATCTATAATAAGTTGGAAGAGAGAGGATATGTAACTACCATCAAGAGCGCAAAGAAGATGGTAGAGAAGGAGAAATCTGTAGTTTGGGATATCCTTGATGAAGTTATTAAAGAGCATCCAGTTCTCTTGAACCGAGCTCCAACTCTTCATAGATTAGGTATCCAAGCTTTTGAGCCTATCTTAATTGAAGGTAAAGCTATTCAGTTGCACCCACTTGTATGTACTGCGTTTAACGCAGACTTCGAT
Organism: uncultured Bdellovibrionales bacterium; assembly: GCA_964612045.1. Taxonomy (GTDB): domain Bacteria; phylum Bdellovibrionota_C; class UBA2361; order UBA2361; family UBA2361; genus CAZTER01. Next base: position 3,289 of record CAZTER010000069.1, on the reverse strand, counting down.
GGTGACCAGATGGCGGTTCACGTTCCTCTCTCCGTTGAGGCTCAGGTTGAGTCCCGCGTATTGATGATGTCAACCAACAATATCCTCAGCCCTGCAAATGGACGTCCAATTATCGTTCCTTCTCAGGACATAGTTCTTGGTCTTTATTATATGACCAGAGAGCTTCCGTTTGCTCTTGGCGAAGGACGCATATTCTCCTCAGCTGAGGAAGTATGGCTAGCTTGGGACGCTAAAGAGTTGCACCTTCAGGCTAAAGTTAAGGTTAGAATTGAAGGAAAAATATACGAAGCTACAGTAGGTAGAGTACTACTTTGGTATCTAGCTCCTCGCTGCTTACCTTTCGATAACTTCAATAAGGTGATGAAGAAGAAGGAGATCTCAAATCTTATCGATGAGTGCTTCCGTATTGCAGGTAACAAAGCAACTGTTATTTTAACAGATCGCTTGAAGGATATCGGTTATTACTTTGCAACAATTGCAGGTATCTCAATCGGTATTAATGACATGTCGATCCCGCAATCTAAGGTAGAGTTGCTTTCTGAAGCTGATAAGAAGGTTTCTGAAATTGATACTCAGTACCAAGAAGGATTGATTACTGTTGGTGAGCGCTACAATAAAGTTATCGATATCTGGTCAGATGTCGGTGATAGAGTTGCTGAAGATATGATGCAGGGAATTTCTACTGCTGAGTTCTCGAGTGCAGATGGTGCAAACTCACGTAAAGGTCCTTCATTTAATCCGATCTATGTTATGGCTGATTCAGGAGCTCGTGGTTCCAGCCAACAGATCAGACAGCTTGCTGGAATGAGAGGATTGATGGCGAAACCGGACGGTTCGATTATCGAACAGCCTATTCGCGCAAATCTAAGAGAAGGACTAAGCGTTCTTCAGTACTTCATCTCTACTCACGGTGCTCGTAAAGGTTTGGCCGATACAGCGCTTAAAACTGCAAACTCAGGATATCTTACACGACGTCTAGTCGACGTTGCGCAAGATTCTGTAGTTACTGAGTATGATTGCGGAGCTGGAGAGGGATTAGAGATCACAGCATTAATTGAAGGTGGTGAAGAGATTGATTCTCTAACCAACAGAATTCTTGGACGTGTTGCTGCTGAGGATATCCGTGATCCAATCACAAATGAGATCCTAGTTGAGCGCAATCAAGAGATTGATGAGCACAGAGCGCAGACAATTGCAGGAGCAGGATTAGATAGCGTGTTAATACGTTCAGTTTTAACATGTGAATCGCGCTTCGGTGTTTGTGGCCTTTGCTATGGACGAGATCTTGCTCGTGGACATCTTGTAAATGTCGGTGAAGCAATCGGAGTTATAGCTGCACAGTCAATCGGTGAACCAGGAACTCAGTTAACAATGCGTACGTTCCATATCGGTGGTGCGGCGCTTGGACGTGCAGAGCAGACATCCTTAGAGATTCGTTATGCTGGTGTGATCAAACTTGAGAACGCTAGAATGGCAAAGAGAAAAGATGGTGTTCTTGTTGTCATGAGCAGAAATGCAGAGATCTTGGTTGTTGATCCAACAGACAAGCGTGAAAAAGAGCGTCATCCATTAGTCTACGGAGCTCGCCTAAAAGTTGAAGAGGGTACAGAAGTAAAATCTGGTCAGTTAATAGCTGAGTGGGATCCTTTCTCTATTCCAATTCTAAGCGATGTTGCAGGACGTATTGAGTGGGTTGATATTAATGAATTCACCATGGAAGAGCGTGCTGATGAGCGCACTGGATTCGTAGAGCGAGAAATCGTTCAAGCTCGAGATAAGAGCAGCGATTTACGTCCTCGTGTAGTTATTCACGGCGTAAATGGTGAGACAAGAGTATACAACTTGCCTGTAGGTGTTCGTGTTGTTGTTGAACATAACTCTGATATAGACGCTGGTGATATCATCGCAAAGCGTGAAAGAGCTTCAACAAAAACTAAGGATATTACTGGAGGTCTTCCACGAGTCGTTGAACTCTTTGAAGCTAGAAAGCCTAAAGAGCCAGCAGAAGTTAGCGATGTAGATGGTGTTGTTGATTTCAGCGAAGATACACGTGGAAAGAGAAAGGTTGTTGTTACACCTGAATATGGTGAACCAAGAGAGTATCTAATCTCTAAGAGCCGTCATATCGCGGTTCAGAAGGGTGATAGAATCAAAGCTGGTGAACCAATCACTGAAGGTGCGATGAATCCACATGATATTCTCAGAATTGAGGGTGTTAAGGCTCTTGCTGCATATCTTGTAAACGAGGTTCAGGAAATCTACCGATTACAGGGTGTATCTATTAACGATAAGCATGTTGAAGTTATCGTTCGACAGATGATCAAGAGAGTTAAGATTGTTGATCCAGGTGATTCAGTATTCTTGCCAGGTGATCATATTGAGCGATTCAAGGTTAACGAAGAGAATCAGCGCGTTCTTGCTAAGGGCGGAAAGCCAGCAACGATTGAGCCTCTCTTACTTGGTATTACCAAGGCGTCGTTATCAACCGACTCGTTTATTTCAGCAGCAAGCTTCCAAGAGACTACAAAAGTTCTTACGGATGCAGCTGTTGCAGGAAGAAAGGATAGCTTAAGAGGATTGAAAGAGAACGTCGTAATGGGACGTTTAATCCCAGCAGGTTCTGGATTCTCTGAATATGGTCAACGTGAATTGGCATCAGAGGGTGAGGAAGAGGTTGTCGAGCCGGAGCAGCATGAGTTCCGTATAAGTCAGACATCGCTCGAATCGTTGGCAGGATTGCTATAGTTCGACTCATATAAATGCCGATTTTGTCGGTATGAAAAAAGGGCGGCAGGGAAACCTGACGCCCTTTTTTTTGTACATAATCTAAAAAGACGAAGAAGAGAGACTTTTATTTGTAATATTTAGTTCGATAATTTTTGATGGCCATTTTCCGTAGATTCATCTGACTTTTACATGCAGTATATTTTATTTGCTGTGATTTAAGGTTGATCTATTATTCTAATAAGCGCGCATCATTCTTAGGTTAAGTTTCGATAATAGAATATGTTAGAAAAGGATCCTAAAAGTTCATCATCTCAAGAGAGTGTTATTCAAGTTGGGTTTTCTTGGGAAAATTCAACTTTGTCGTTGCCGCAAAGAAAGGCACATGAAGTAGAAGTTATCTCAGCTTTGAGAGATTTAAATGTTGCAATGGGAAGCGAAAATTTCGAAGTAGTTGGTGTGCAAGCGCAAGATCGAGATCGACGAAGCATTATCACAATTAAAACAGGAGGAGGGATTACCCAGTCGCTCCTAAGTATGCTTTTCTGTGGCGCTAAGTAAAAAA
>CAZTER010000068.1:0-7506 GCA_964612045.1 uncultured Bdellovibrionales bacterium | reverse complement strand
GTAGAATTCCTCACTCGCGTTTGACTTTCTCCCATTAAAAACGTACCTTTCAGCTGTCTCTCGGCGGGTTGTTTTTTAATAAAAAATTGAAAACAAAATTGGGTGGTGTCGGTATGTCATTCGGGAAATTCAAAGAGGATGAAGAGGGTGGTTCTAGCTCAACTGGAAGTTCTAGTGGAGCTCAATCCCCAAAAAGTGATGCATTCCTTGGAAAGGGAACCAAGGTAGTTGGATCGCTTGCGTTCAACGGTGCAGTTGAACTTGATGGTGCTGTAGAAGGAGAGATTCTTGCGAAGGATCTTCTTACTATCGGTGAGTCTGCGATTATCAACGCAAAGATCGTTGGCGGAGAGATCGTGGTTCGTGGAGCAGTCACTGGCGACATCGTCGCAACTAAGAGACTTGTAATTAAGAAACCAGCTAGGGTGACAGGTAACATTGCTAGTCCAACCTTGAGTATCGAGGAAGGCGTTCATTTCGAAGGCAAGTGTTCTATGTCAGTTCCTGCCGCAACTCAGGGTGAGGGGCGTGGATTATCGGTTGTTTCAAACTCCGAGAGAGTCGCTGGCGTCGCATAAGTTAGGTTAATTCTCCCCTTTTGTTTTTCGCAACTTTGAAGGTGCTCTTCACTAAAGCAAGAGCAAAAGGGGAGAACAGTTTTGTTAATGGATACAGATGGAGCAGTTGCTTCAAACTTTTGACATTAATACTTTAGATGCTCAGATGATTATCGTTTGGGCAGTAGTATTTGTTGTTATCTGGAAAGGGTTGGCTAAGAAGGTTTTTTCAAGCCTTCTTGTTTTAGTAGAGGCAAGAGAAGCCGCAGTTTCAGGTGCTTCTCAAAGAGCTAAAACAGCAAGAGAAGAAGCCGCACAACTTTCCTCATCAATCGAAGAGAGCCTTGCAATCACACGCGCAGAGGCTATGAAGTTAAAGAATGAAAAAATTTCCGAGTCGAGAGCAAAGGCACAAGATCTAGTTGATTCTGCTGCGCACGATGCTGCAAAGCAATTAGAGAGTGGAAGGGGATCTATTAAAGAGTGGATCAACTCTGCCAATAATGAGTTAGCTCGTGAGTGCGGAGATATTGCGGAACAGGTTGTCAATCAGGTCCGCAGCAAAGTTTTGTTACAATAGAGTCTTTTTTTGAGGGCGTTTATGACGAAGTTGTGGGTCGTGAGAACTGCGGGTGTATCAAGAGTTCTGCCCGTTGCTGCGATCATTTCAGTTCTAACTGCACCTGAGATCGCATCTGCTGCAAGTGGTGCTCATGGAGAGCATGCTGGAATTTCCTCTATCTTCTGGCCATGGATGAACTTCCTTCTTTATTCTGCGATCCTTTTTGTTCTTTTAAGAAAGGCAATCGTGAGCGGTTGGCGCGCAAGAACAGAGGGAATAAAAAAGAGCGCATCGAGTGGTGCTGCTGAATTAGAGGAAGCAGTTGCTGTTCTTGTTAAGCTTAGAGAGAGAGAGAAGAATCTTTCTGCTGAACAAAAAGAAATTTCTGATCGTATTGCTAGTGACAAAGAGAGAGAGTCCTTGCAGATTCTTGAAGAAGGAAAACGTTCTGCAGAGCTTATAAAAAGGCAGACAGATGATCTTGTTGCTGCAGAGAGAAAGCAGGCTGAGGTTGCAGTTAGAAGAGCGATGGGTAATCAGATAATTGAGCTTGCAACTAGTAAGCTAAAGTTAGCTCATACGGCAGATGAAGATCGTAAGGTCAGAGCTGCGCAGTCTTCAAAGATTAAAGTTCTTCGTGGTGAGGGGGTAGCATGAGTGGAAAAGTAGCAAGAAGATATGCTCGAGCTCTGTTTGAAGCTACAAATCCAGATGCTGTTGAGCTTATAAGAGCTGTACTTAATGCAGTATCAGTTGAGTTTGAAGAATCTCAGGTATTAAGAGAAGCAGTTTCTAATCCTGCTATTCCAGTTACAGAGAGAAAAAATCGAATTGCCGATATCGTGCGCGCTGTTCCTGGAAATTTAGATACTTTAGTAAGATTGCTTGAGCAGCTAGTCGATAACGCAAGAGTTGGAGTTATCAAAGAGATCGCTCAGCAGTTCTCAGTAATCGTAGATAACTTTATTAAAGTTAGATCGATTGAGGTTACATCTGCATTCGAACTTGCGAATGAAGAGAAAGAGCAGTTTGTTGCAGATGCAAAAAAAGAGCTCGGATCTGGCGCGAGAGTTTCGTGGCATGTTGATAGTGACTTAATCGGTGGGTTGCGTGTTAGAGCCGGAGATCTGTTGCTCGATGGATCTATGAGATCCGTATTAGAGCGACTCAAAGGTGTAGTTTTAGCTTAAACAGTTTAATTGGTGAGAAAATAGGGAGATAGAGATGGATATCAAACCAAGTGAGATTAGTCAGATTCTAAAGCAGCGCATTGCTAGCTTGCCTGCCTCAAGTGATGTTAGTGAGACTGGAACTGTCATCTACGTAGGTGATGGAATCTGCCGAGCTTATGGGCTATCAAAAGTTGCTTCCGGCGAAATCGTTACATTTCCAAATGGAATTCGTGGACTAGCTTTCAACTTAGAAGAAGATAGCGTTGGTATCGTTATCATGGGAGACTCCTCAGAGATTAAAGAGGGAGACATCGTTAGAAGAACTGGAGAGATCGCTTCTGTGCCAGTAGGCGAGGGAATGATCGGACGAGTTGTTGATGCTCTTGGAAATCCAATCGATGGTCTCGGTGATATCGTAGCAGCAGAGACACGAAAGATTGAGGTTAAGGCTCCTGGTATCGTTTATAGAAAGTCTGTTAAGGAACCACTTCAGACAGGTATTAAATCAATCGACTCCATGATCCCAGTTGGTCGTGGACAGAGAGAGTTAATCATCGGCGATAAGAAGACAGGAAAAACTGCTGTTGCTATCGACACTATTATTAATCAGAAGGGTACAGGCGTAATCTGTATCTATGTAGCTATCGGTCAGAAGAGATCTTCTGTTGCGCAGGTTGTAGAGAAACTTCGCGAGCATGATGCACTTGGTCATACAATTGTTGTTGCTGCTACAGCATCCGAACCAGCACCTATGTCCTTTATCGCTCCATACGCTGGATGCGCTATCGGCGAATATTTCATGTGGAAAGGTAAGCATGCCTTGATCATTTATGATGATCTTTCAAAACATGCGACAGCTTACAGAAGTATGTCTCTTCTTCTTAGAAGACCTCCAGGACGAGAAGCGTTCCCAGGAGATGTATTCTACGTTCACTCGAGACTTCTTGAGCGTGCAGCTAAATTAGATGACAAGCAGGGTGGTGGATCATTAACAGCTCTTCCTGTTATCGAAACTCTTGAAGGTGACGTATCTGCATACATTCCTACCAACGTAATTTCGATTACTGATGGTCAGATCTTCCTTCAGAAAGAGTTGTTTAACTCCGGTATTCGACCAGCTGTAAACGTCGGTATCTCAGTTAGCCGTGTAGGTGGATCTGCTCAGGTTAAGGCGATGAAGAAAGTTGCCGGAACTCTACGTTTGGATCTAGCTCAGTATCGTGAGAAGCAAGCATTTGCTCAGTTCGGTTCAGATCTAGATGCTGCAACTCGTGCTCAGTTAGCTCGTGGTGAAAGACTTGTTGAAGTTTTGAAGCAGGGCCAATACAAGCCGATGAGTGTTGATCTTCAGGTCATCTCAGTTTTTGCAGTATCGAGCGGCCTCTGTGACGGATTAGAGACCTCTCAGATCCTTCCGTTTGAGGCAGCATTACATGCCCATATCCAAGCTAACCATGCTGACTTCATGAGCGAGTTCAAGAAGAAGCTTGAGTTGGATAAGGAGACTGAACCTAAGTTGACTCAGATTATTAAGAACTTTGTTGAACAGTTTAAAGCTGGCGCAACAGTAGCAACCTCTGTCAACGGAAAGAGTTCAAAGAGTGATAAAGGAGCTGCCCAAGCTTCTTCTCAAGCGGCGATCTAATTCGGTTTAAATCCTTTAAGGTGAAGAAGGTCTAAAAGTATGGCCGGATTAAAAGAGATAGAAAGTAGGCTTCGTTCTGTTCAGAACACCAAGAAGATTACCTACGCCATGAAGCTTGTAGCTGCTGCAAAGTTGCGAAAAGCTCAGGAAGCTGTACAGCGCTCGCGTGCTTATACAGATGCTTTAGGTGGACTTCTTGCTCAGTTGAGCGGTTCGTTAAGTGATTCAGAGGGAAAGTACCCTCTGATGAATGCTCGAGCAGAGGTTAAGAATATTCATTTAGTGGTTATAGGTGGTGCGCGTGGATTGTGCGGTGGATATAACGCAAATCTTCACCGTAAAGTAGAGTCAGCTATCAAAGAGCTTTCTGCTGAGAAACCAGGAGCAACAATCTCAACTACTATTTTGGGTAGAAAGCCTGCTGAATACTACAGAAGAGTTAATCGCCAGTATCTAGAGAGTTTTGAAAATCTCTTAGAAGATGCAACCAAATGGCCAATTGATGATATCTGTGGATCTATCCAGAACCGTTTCTTAAGCGGCGAGTTCGATGAAGTTTATGTAATTTTCATGAACTTTAAATCTGCTCTGTCTCAGATCCCAACATTAGCTAAGGTGCTTCCTTTAGATCCTGAAGCATTAAAAGTTAGTGAAGATGTAGAGCAGGGAACTGGTGTTGCTCTATTTGAGCCATCAGCAGACGAGCTATTTAACGCGCTATTACCTAGAATCTTTAGGTCCAAGATTCGCCAGGCATCTCTTGATGCAAAAGCAAGTGAAACTGCTGCGCGAATGACTGCTATGGATGCTGCTACTAAAAACGCTGGTGAACTAACCAAGACACTTACCCGTCAGAAGAATAAGTTGAGACAAGGAAAGATTACATCTCAGCTTCTAGATATCGTGGGTGGAGCAGAGGCTGTTTCATAAACATTTAATGATTTTGAATAGGAGAGAATTGCAATGAGTAATACAAATGGAATCGGCAGAAAGGGGTGGATTGCCCAAGTCCTTGGAGCTGTAGTCGACGTAGAGTTCCCTAAGGAGTCAGGAATCCCTAGCATTTATGATGCGCTTGTAACTTCAAACCCAAATATCGACGATCGTCCAAATAATCTTACATTAGAAGTTAGCCAACATCTTGGTGACAACCTAGTTCGTTGTGTTGCTATGGACTCATCGGAAGGATTGGTTCGTGGACAAGAGATTATTGATACTGGTGCTCCTATCTCTATGCCAGTTGGCCCTAAGACATTAGGACGAATCCTTGATGTTATCGGACGCCCAGTAGATGAGATGGGTAGTGTTGATACTGATACTAGATGGCCAATTCACCGCCCAACTCCAAGCTTTGAAGATCAACTTCCAAAGAAAGAGATGTTGGAGACAGGAATCAAAGTTATCGACCTACTTGCTCCATATGTAAAAGGTGGAAAGATCGGATTGTTCGGTGGAGCTGGAGTAGGAAAGACAGTTATCATCATGGAACTTATTAACAATATCGCTAAAGCTCATGGTGGATACTCAGTATTCGCTGGTGTTGGTGAGCGTACTCGTGAAGGAAACGATCTCTGGCATGAAATGAGAGAGTCTGGCGTTATTGATAAAGCATGTCTTGTTTATGGTCAGATGAATGAGCCTCCAGGAGCTAGATTCCGCGTTGCTCTATCAGCTCTTACTGTTGCTGAGTACTTTAGAGATCAAGAGGGACGCGACGTTCTCTTGTTCGTTGATAATATCTTCCGTTTCTTACAGGCAGGTTCTGAGGTGTCCTCACTTCTTGGACGTATGCCGAGTGCGGTAGGTTACCAGCCAACACTTGCAACAGATATGGGCCAGTTGCAGGAGAGAATTACATCAACTCGTAAGGGTTCGATTACTTCAGTTCAAGCTGTATACGTACCTGCTGATGACTATACAGATCCTGCTCCAGCAACAACATTTGCGCATCTTGATGCGACAACTGAGTTGTCTCGTTCAATCGCAGAGAAGGGTATCTATCCAGCTGTAGATCCACTTACATCGTCTTCGACGATCTTGGATCCTCAGGTTTTGGGAGATGAGCACTATCGTGTAGCTCGTAAGGTACAGGCTACATTACAGAGATATAAGGAGCTTCAGGATATCATCGCAATTCTTGGTATGGATGAACTATCTGAAGAAGATAAGCTAACAGTTGCTCGTGCAAGAAAAGTTGAGAGATTCCTATCTCAACCTTTCCATGTTGCTGAGACATTCACTGGTATCAAGGGTGCTTACGTTAAGGTCAAAGAGACTGTTAAGAGTTTCGGAGATCTTGTTGATGGAAAGTATGACCACCTTCCAGAGCAGGCTTTCTACCTTGTTGGTACTATTGAAGATGCTGTTGCTAAAGCAGAGAAGTTGGCTGCACAGTTTAAGACTGCTGCTTAATTCTTAGCTTTGATAACTTTATAAACTATATATTGGTAGTCCTGTATGGCTTCAGATAATTTCCAGGTAAGAATTGTGACGCCACTTGGTGTTGCTTTCGAGGGAGATGCTGTGTCGGTAACTCTTCCGACTCCTAATGGAGAGGTCGGAATATTACCTGATCATATAGAGTATACAGGACTACTATCTGTTGGTGTTGTAGTAGTTAACACTGCAAGTGGTGCTGCTACGCAATTCGTTATCACTGGTGGTTTCTGTCAGGTCACTGGTAGACTGCTCTCTATTATTGCTGATTCTCTAGATAGCTCAGAGTCAGTTGATCTAGAGAAGCTTTCTGCTGAAAGGGGAGATCTTCAGAAAATTGTTGATACCGCTGATACAAGATCTCAAGAGTGGATCGATGCTCGACTAAGACTTTCAAGAATTGAAGCTCTATCTTCTATAGGTGCACAACATTAGTTATAACCAACAAGGAGTAATTGATGGTTGAAGAAAATAACCAACAGGTAAAGTTTTTACGGTTATTCCTTTCAACGATAATACTCGCTCTTGTTATCTGTGGTGCATATCTAATTCTCAGCCCATTCATAACTCCGATACTTTGGGCGATAGTAATCGTTACTACCTCATGGCCTCTCTATCGTCGTTTATGTCGAATATTTCCTCGATATAGAGGATTTTCTGCGCTCTTAATGACGACTCTTTTAGCGATTGTCATCTGTACAATTGTTATCCCAGTAGTCATTACACTTAGCCGAGAACTTGGGCAGTTCTCTCAACACTTTAAAAGTACTTTTAGTAATGACTTATCTCTTAACAGTATCTCTTTAAGCATAGCTGAAGTTGTTGGAACTGAGTATCTACCAACGATTCAAGATCTCCTTTCAAAGATCGTAAAACAACAGAATGAGATTCTTGGCTTTATTACATCTCATCAAGGAAGCTTATTTGGTTTTGTAAAAGCTGCTGCAGTTGGAATATTTGGACTAGTCGTAAACCTACTAATATTTCTCCTTACTTCATTCTATCTCTATAGAAATGGACCAAATCTAGCGCGTCATCTTGAATTAACACTTCATTCAATTGGTGGTGAGCGCCTAGAAAAAATGGTTTGGTCTGTAAGAGATACAGTTAAAGCTGCTGTTTATGGAATAGTAG
>CAZTER010000067.1:0-7533 GCA_964612045.1 uncultured Bdellovibrionales bacterium | reverse complement strand
ATGGGTGTCTTCGATAGAAAGATGAAGCAGATTTGACACCGCTGCGGTGCCATTCATGAGTCATGGTAAAAGAAGTTCGATCATCGCTAAAGATAATTAGATATGCTCTATCTACTCCAGCCAATGATCCACAATCTGCTAATGAATTATTGATCGCTTCATTAAGTAAGAACGAATCTACTTTAAGAAGTCGGCTAGATATAGAGGTAACTACTCTTTCAAGAGTTGCAAAGTCATCTTGGCTTTCTGTTAATTTATTATCTGACTTGCGACCTTTTTCCATTAACCACTCTCAAAAAAGGGTAAATGGGACAACCTTACGTAAAATCGTATTTTCAAGGGGAGGCTAGCGCAGGATTAGATCCTTACAAAGAAAAAAAAGTTGAACCAGAATAGATGTTTGCTATCTAACTATAAGAGCTGTGGAAAAGGTTATTAATAGTGCGAATTTAAAGGATGATTTTAAAAGATTAGGAGCTGCTATCTTGAGATAGTAGCTCAAATTGCCTTCTATTTTCGTATTCTTTCTAAAGGCGACTCAGGAAATTTCTTAGATTTTTAGTGGTTACTGCTAAAGCTGCGACATCGTTTTGAGATGCCTTCAAATCTTCGACACTTGATTGCCACTGTTCTACTGGAATCTTCGATCTTAAAACTGCTTTTGCATCTTCTGTAGATGATAATGCGCTCACTACTTTAATCGTAAGTTCGCCAACTAAAGATCTAATTTCAGATAATGTAGTTGATATTAGATCTTGCTCCCAACGAGATTTACTTTCATATGAAGATCCAAAGTCAATTAAAGATTTAATCTGTAATTCATCTGAAATTACGCGATAGGCTTGAAGCGTTGGTTTCATTTCAACTTTACTAATGTCTGCTGACCTAATTAGCTCAAAATATGTAATTACATCAGGAAGCATGGTTAATGTATTCGCCATCTCTTTTGGAATTCCTAGATCTTGCAGCCTTGCAGATTGAGAGGTCTGTTCATCTACAATACTGCTTCCTTCGCTTGATTCAATTAAGCACCGCCAAGTTTTTAGATATGGCTCTATAATTTTGTCTACACTTTCTTCTCCACGGAAGTTTTTAATGAAGAAAGAGGTTAGTTCTCCAAGGGCAAGCATTAGTGATGAAGCTAGTGATGTTGTGATCTTCGTGCCGATTCGAACTTCATTATTAATTAAGAAGCTACGGATATTTCGTGAGCCAATAATAGCCTCTGCTGCTAAAGCGCAAAGAAGTCCGATGCTAGGCTCGGCAGAATTTTCTCGACAGATCCTATGAAGCGCCGTTACTCCCATTCCATCAATGATTGTATTGGCAATCTGACTCGCTAATATATTGTCAGCTAGAGGGTGAGAGATAACTGCTTCTGTGAATCCCTGGTTAATCTTTGCTGGGAAATACTCAGTAAGCAAGGGCTGCAAAGCTCGATCTTTATTGTAGCTTGACCTTGCAAAGATGTCTTTAACCCACAGTTTTGCTGCGGCAACACAGATCGCAAGCTCTGGACGCATTAAGCCCAGACCATTTTTTACGCGTTCTCTCATCTTCTCGTCGTCAGGTAAGTTCTCAAGTGCTCGATTGATATATCCAAGTTGTGAAAGATCCTGAATTATCGAGGAGAAAGAGCGCATCTCATGTCGTGAGCGAGCAGATCCAATCGTTAATAGTAGTGCGTGACTACGGTTGTGATGAAGAACTAACTGACAAACATCCTCAGCAACTTCTTTTAATATTCCATTTCTCTCATTTACTGAAACAGATCCGTTGCGTAGTAATCCGCTGAAAAGAATCTTAAGATTAACTTCATGGTCTGATAGATCGACGCCAGCAGAGTTGTCGATTGCATCTGTATTAACACCGCCACCTAGCTGTGCGTATTCAATTCTAGCAAGTTGTGTCATTCCAAGATTGCCACCTTCGCCGATGATCGTTGCTCTAATCTCATTAGCATTAATTCTCACACCATCATTTGATCCGTCATTGACCTCCGCATGACTTTGCGTTGAAGCTTTGAAATATGTGCCGATACCTCCATTCCAGATTAAGTCTACAGGAGCCTTTAGTATGTGAGTAATTAATGTCTCGCCATCCATTACGGATGGAACTTCATCTGATATGCCGAGAGCGTTACGTGCTTCTTGAGAGAGGTTTATCTCTTTATCAAATCGGCCATAAATAGCACCGCCTTTCGAGATTAATTCGCTTCCATAATCACTCCACTGTGATCGTGAAAGTTTAAATAAACGATTTCTCTCGTTGAAGGAGAGCTCAGGATCTGGATTAGGATCGATGAATATATGCTTGTGATTAAATGCTGCTAAAAGTTTGTAATAGCGACTGAGAAGAAGGCCATTTCCAAATACATCTCCAGCCATGTCTCCGATCCCTACTGCAGAGAATGGCTCTCGCTCCGGATCTTTACCTCGATCTCTGGCATGACGAACAACACACTCCCAAGCTCCACGGGCTGTAATTCCATATTTTTTATGATCGTATCCCTGAGATCCGCCTGAAGCAAACGCATCTCCTAGCCAGAATTGAAATTCATCACAGGCGATATTATTAGCAGTATCACTGAAGGTTGCAGTTCCTTTATCGGCTGCTACTACCAAATAAGGATCATCTCCTTCATAAGAGATGACTGATGGCGGGCGCACTACTTTTCCATCTTTTATAGTATCAGTTAGGGAGAGAAGTGCTCTTATATATTCAGAATAGCAACGTTCTACATTTGCCGGCACTTCATTCGGATCGCTTGGAGTTTGTCGGAGAATGAATCCACCTTTAGCGCCAGTCGGTACGATTAGTGCGTTCTTAATTCTCTGTGTTTTAACAAGGCCAAGAACCTCACTGCGGTAATCGTCATGCCTATCACTCCAGCGCAATCCTCCACGCGCAACAGCTCCTGATCTAAGATGAACGCCCTCGACTGTCGCAGAGCATACAAAGATCTCATAAAGTGGACGTGGTGGAGGCATGATATCGACCTGTTGGCTGTTTATTTTTAGGGCGATAGTCGACCAATTTCTATATACATTTGTTCTTACTGTATGAGTTAACAAACTAAGAAGAGATCTAAATATACGATCTGAGTTAACGTCGGTTATCTCTCGAAGTCCTGTTACTAGCTCTGCACTTAGAGTTTCAAGTTGAGATCTCCTCTCCTCAATCTTTAAATTGAGTGTTGGATCAAATTTAACTTTAAAGATCTGCCATAGCATCGCAGCAAGGTTCGGCTGCTTCGCAAGGCTGCGGTAGATCGAGAAGCGAGAAGCAAATCTCTTAACTTGCCATAATAATCTGCAATAAGTACGGAGTACATTTACTGCTCGTAGAGATAGTCCAGCTTCAAGGTATAAAGAGTTGAGGATGTCGTTGTCACGTCCTGTAGCGAGTGAATGAATAATCCCCGGTGTTACGCATCCAGTAAATCTTTCCATCAAGATTGGATTCTTCGATCTTGTTCTTACCGTAAAGCGGTTAGAAAATATTGTCGGAGAGTTGCTAGGAGTTATACTCCATGAGCGGTGGTCTAAAACTTCAAAACCGCAATTCTCAAGGACTGGAAGTGCCCTACTAATAGTGAGGCTCTGATCGCGACTATAGACTACAAGTGTAGCCATATTCCCAGCTGTTTCAGACTCTAAGTTAAAGCAACCAACTGCAAATGGATGTTCATCGGCGATCTCTTCAATATATGCGATGTCATTAATCGCATCGGAGATCTCTTGAAGTTCTCTATAGTCATCTGAGAATGCGGTTCTATATCTACGAGCTAATTTTCTAGCAGAGTTTCTATCGAAGCGATTAGCCAAACCATCTTCAAGGCTTGATAGCCAAGAGCGTGCTAAAGTAAGACATTCGCTCTGTATCTCAACAAGTTGTTCGTTGGAGTATCGTGTGCCAGGTAGGCGGCCGTGTAAGCGGACAACTCCACGGTTTGAAATCATTAAGTGTTGAGAGTGTAATTTAACTTCAACTCCAGCATACTTTGATAGGGTATTTTCTAGTTTGATCTTAATCCAAGAATCGAAAGCCTCCTGGGCTATAACTAGTAGAATAGAAGCTCCGCGCGATTCAGAATCACTCCAAACTGTGACCGCTGATTCGCTAGTTGTTGCGACATCTAATACGGCAGAGATTATCTTTGATAGTTCAGATATTGATAAATGGAGTGAGTCCTCACGTGGAAGACTGTCAATGATTTGAGCTGAGCTTTTATAGTCGTGAGTTGATTCAACTAGCCCTTCTTTCTTTGAGATCTCTTTAAACTTCTGACGCAAGATTGGAATTTCGTGACATTCGTCAGCTAGCGCACGGCTGGTAAAAAATCCGACAGCAACTGTAACTCTTTCCTGACCAGATTTGGTTGTAGACCTAGTTAATATGGATACAAATGGAACATTTCTATGGATCGGTGAATATGCAGAGAGAGGAACAACCCGAATTGTATCTTTACTGTCTTGGAAAGATTTCTTTATATCTTCCTCAGTCTCTGTATTCAGTTTCTGAACACTTTCAAGCTCTGAGCGAAATAGCCCTAGGCGAGTTTCCTGGGTATTCTCTTTTCCATTTAGGTCTAGTAGAGCAAATAGATTGAAGCGCTCCTTTGTAATCCACTCTAAAAACTGAGCAGACTCTAGGATGTTCGGGTCTTTGGAGTTCGTCAGTGTTGCGCTAACTTCTGATAAAACTCCCTTCATCGCAGTAAAGTCATCAGTAGCTAGAGCGAGTAGATTAAGAAGCTCGGAGAGCGATCTAGTTAACTTAGCAATCTTTTCTTGGTCTAATTTTTCAGTAATTAAATAGTTTATAGATGCAGCAGTCTCTCCAATTTCAATAATCGGATGTAGCATCGCACTTACATTGATATTATTAAGTCTAGCCCACTCAAGAATTGAGCTAACAATAAATGGTCGGTCTTTACTTATGATACTCCAGTGGGTGAAGGATCCGAAGTTTTGAGTTTTAAAGTTGATGCTATTAGTGACTGCGTCAAATGGTTGGCTATTGCTTATG
Organism: uncultured Bdellovibrionales bacterium; assembly: GCA_964612045.1. GTDB lineage: Bacteria > Bdellovibrionota_C > UBA2361 > UBA2361 > UBA2361 > CAZTER01. Next base: position 2,502 of record CAZTER010000067.1, on the reverse strand, counting down.
TTGATAGTCTTAAGATGACTGGCTACAAGATCAATAATTGAATTTAAGTATGGTCCATCTAGTTCATCAATTAGATCTATAGAGGCACGCTGAAGAAGTAGCTCTGCAAATTTGGAGCGGGTAATCTCGATATCAGAAGCTATTTGTGAGGTTCCGTTCGAGACCAATTTTATGATCTCGTTTTTAGAGCGTTCAGCTCTATTTAAGTCCCTCGCCTTTACTTTCTTCGCTACCATACAAAACCCTAATAATTTCTAAACCTATCGACTCGAAAGGGTCTTTAACTGTAGCAGAAGTAGACGTCCTGGGTAAGGGTTGTGGTGTTATCGCTTGTTATGAAAAGTTTGCGGCATTTATGGTTCCGTTGCTATGCAATAATTGCAACGCTTGCAAAACAGAGGCTAATTCTAAAACTGTGTTATTGAAAACAAGCTGCCATTTTTTTAAATAATACTCAACATAATCAAAATCTTATACAAATTTTGACGCAGCTCCGTCGATTCTTTGTCACTCGCTCCTGAGTTGGTACGATCCTTGCCAATACAATGACACCGACGGTTTGGATGGGGTCATCGATGTTTAGTTTGTGACACCGTTCGAGCAGTGAAGGTTAAGTTGGGTTACTGAAAGGTTCCCTCTAAACCGTCCCTTTTGTCTCTAGATAAGATTCGAAAGGTGTTCGTTGAACCGGAAGTTTGACGCAAGGTTTTGCAAAGGAGAGCGAGAATGCTGAATCAACAAGGTTATCCATCCCCACTAAATATTGATGATGCTTCAACAGGGACAAATTCACTTTTACGGCAGGCATCATTTGCTGGAATAGTAAGTGAATGTTCCGCGATGCAAAAAGTTTTTACTTTGATATCAAAAGTTGCTCGTACTAATTCAACAGTTCTTGTTCTAGGGGAGAGTGGTACTGGTAAGGAGTTAGTTGCCAAAGCTGTTCATAGACTGAGTGGTCGTACCGGCAAGTTAGTTCCAGTAAACTGTGGTGCAATTCCTGAAGATATTCTTGAGAGTGAATTATTCGGCCATGAGAAAGGTGCTTTCACTGGAGCAATCAATACTAAAATGGGAAGATTCCAACTTGCAGATGGTGGAACGATATTCCTCGATGAAATTGGAGAGATGAGTCCGAAGCTACAGGTTAAACTATTACGTGTATTACAGGAGCGAAAGGTAGAGCCAGTAGGATCTACACGTTCGATAGATGTAGATGTCAGAGTTATTGCTGCTACAAATAAAGACTTACGTGAAGAGGTAAAAGCTGGAAGATTCCGTGAGGATCTTTACTATCGATTACAGGTAGTTCCTGTGAACTTACCTGCGCTTAGAGAGCGTACTGGAGATATTTCATTATTAGCTAGATATTTTATGGAGCGAGTATGTCGCTCTATGGATCGAGGGGTAATAGAGTTTTCAACAGAAGCAATGGCAAAATTAGAGTCATATGCTTGGCCTGGAAATATAAGAGAGCTTGAGAACCTAATAGAACGGATTGCAATACTAACAGAGGGCAGCAGTGTAGGAACAAGAGACCTTCCTGAACATCTTTCAGAACAAGAGAGTAGTTCTTCAATCTCAGTTGCTACTCTTGCTGATGAGCTTCCTGCTGATGGAGTTGATTTCAACTCTTATGTTGAGCAGGTAGAGACACGTTTGATCACGATGGCTTTAGAAAGAACTAACGGAAATAAGAAAGCAGCTGCAAAGTTACTGCACTTAAATCGAACCACCCTTGTTGAAAAAATAAAGAAGAAGGGTTTGGAGTTGTCGATTACTGGTGAGATCTCTATGCCGATCGGAGCAATAGAGGGAATTCGTCCAGCAGAACTTCTTGAGCGTTAATTTAAACCTTTTGATTATTGGAGTTCATAATGAAAAGGTTCTTAATAATACTTTTTTCCCTGCCTGCGACTTTATGGGCACAACACCCAATTGAGGTACAACAAAAAGCTGCTGCCGGTGATTATATGGCGGCATTGATTACATTTGAAAAGATGCCAAAGAAGAGAGCGGATTCAAATGTAAGGATATCTGCGGCTAGGAGTGCATGGGCACTAGGGCTAAGTGATCGAGCTATTCAGGAGTATGAGCAAGCATTACAAACTGGGCAGCTATCTGATCAGGAAAAAGCCAGAGTTTATTTAGGCAAAGCAATTATCTATCACCAAGAGGGAAATAGTGAGCTTACCGCGCGAGAGGTAGAGAGGGCTTACAATCTTTTATCAGACCCTAGTCCTTTAAGAGCAAATATTTTGGCACTTTGGGGAGAGTCCCTTGCTGCACAAAAAGCGTATGCGCTTGCAGAAGCAAAATATTCACAAGCCTTGACGGAGATTCAACCTGACTTGGTTCCTGAAGTAGCGTTCCTTTTGGGAAGTGTACAGAAAGAAGTTGGTAAAGATGATGAAGCTCGTCAAAATTTTGAGAAGATTCCACTCGGTAATGATCGTGCTCCTCAAGGGATGAGGTCGCTTGCAGAGATTGAGATGAGATCTG
>CAZTER010000066.1:0-7551 GCA_964612045.1 uncultured Bdellovibrionales bacterium | reverse complement strand
ATCTTAATATCCTGAAAATTTTCCTGTATAAAATTAGCTAAAGGAAACAATCCAAAAGTTCCATAAAAATTTGCCAGAGTTTCAGCGCTCAGGATAAAATTACTCGCCTCCGATGAGGTAATCTCTTTACGAAGAAGGTTGAGGTGATAGTTTAACTCTTTAACTGCTTTTTCCTTTCTATCATTCAGATTAGATACTCCAATACCAATCCAATTATTAGAGAAATCCTCCATCTGTCCAGATTGAATATAGTGATATGACTTCTTACTTAAAAGCTCTCTATTGCTCTGTAGAAAACGTTGGATCGCTGAAGTTCCAGTTTTGTGTAGGCCAATATGGAGGAAAAGCTTACGTTTCATCCTAGCTGTGAACTCTTCTATTTAACATCTTTGTTACTAATGGAATGATCTTTGTATCAACTACCTCGTTTCTATTGAAGTGAATTTTATCGCGTTGTTCGGGGGAGAGCGAGGCGTAATATTGATATGTAATCCTCTGAAACTTTCTCTCTCTATTGCCTTCTGACCGCATCCAGTAGTGGTTAATTCTAATCTTGTTTGTTGGTCTATATAAGTTGAGATTGTCTGGTATGGGATGTTGCTCAGTATCGATACTTATTAAGCCATCCTTGAATACAACATTATGCAATCCACAACTTTCTACATAACGGATCTGTGAAATTGTTTTTATGTGATTATTGTGAAAGTGTTCGTCTGGAAATCTATGTATAACTTTCAAGGTTTGAAGCTCTCCCGGCAATAATTCTTGAATTCCGGATGTGCCAAAATTATACCAGTTAATAGATAATCCTGGATATTCTCGATAATTTTCTAGAAATTGAGGAAGAGCTTCTTCATTTAAAGTGAAGACAAATTCATCGAGGTCAAGAAACATAACCCAGCAGGCTTTCTCTCTCAGTGCAACTCGAGCATCTTCATATGCACGGCGCATTGCCCATTCAAAGTGTGGGTCTTCAGGAAGATTTGATGCTTTTTTTAAAGTTACAACTCCTTTTGCTAAGTAAGGAGCGAGAACTTCTCTATAATTATCTTCACTTTCGTTGTCGTATAGAAAAAAATGTTCAACACCTAGAGTGATATGAAAATCAAGCCATTCGCTGAGTCGTGCTGCCTCATTTTTAAAGACTGCAACAAAGACTAGATTCCAATCAAACTTATGCTCTGTTATCGGAATTTTCTTTGGAGACTTAATCTGAAAGTTTTTCTCATCTTGAATTTCCTGAGATAAAATATGGAGGACTACGGTTAACTCCGTAGTAATATTTTTCATCTTTAGTCCGGTAAATTTATTTAGGTAGCTTTTCCAATCGAGAGTGGGATACGCGCGGTATGCAAGGGAGAGGAGTTTCTTTTTATTCCTCTCTGATAATAACTTATGGCGAGCAAGACGTCCGAAATCATTTTCGTTTCGCTTGAGTAGGAAGGTAATAATCCTCTTGAGACGAAGTAACCAATGCTCAGTTGATGGGTCCATTACGGTAGACTTTATAAAAAGCTTTCTCTATATTCGCCGCTCTCTGCATTTGGTGCAATGCCTTGAAATTGCTTAGTAATTAATTATTTATGAGTTGGCCATATTTAACCTCAATCAATGCATAACTTAGGATGGAGTTTAATTAGAGATGGATCCAGTTATTAGTACATCGCAGATTGAGTTGGCTTTGAGAGAGATGCCTCAAGAGGGGGTGTTATTCTCTGGTCTAGGCCTCTTAAATGACTCCCAAAGAATAGGTCATATATTTAAGATCGTAGTGGCAGTAGATGCGAGTCAGTTGATAGTTGGAGTGGGAGAACGCTCTGGTGCTTATGGAAGACAACATTGGCAGATATTAGAGACTGCGCTAAGAGAGCACCAGCTATCTCCGGATGAATGGATGGATAGCTCTCATCGGGCTAGGCCTGGAAAAGAGATTCGAGGACTTGAGGTTGTCAATAACTCAGGAATCATAACCTGTAGTGGAGCTTCTTTGCTTTATGGCGGATTAGAAGATCGTGCAGTATTAAATCTAGCTAATTTGCTTAGCGCGCATCTTCATTTTGATCATGTTTCTTTAGACCAAAAAATTTTACCGGAAGCAAAGCTAGTGTAAGTGCAGCAGGTCAATAAATCTCTGATATTGTTCGTGCTATTCTTTTTGCGCCTTCAATCAACTCTTGTTCAGAGGCAGTAAGGCTGACTCTGATACATTCTGATTTATGCTTCCAATCTTCGTTTAAGCCTGGAAAGAAAGTGCTGCCAGGAACTACCATTACATTATTACTCTTTAATTTTTGATATAAACTCCAATCATCTATTGGAAGGTCTCGGAACCATATCCATGCAAACAAAGCTCCTTCTCCACGGTGTAGATAGAATGGAATTGTAGGTGGAGTGGCGGATCGAAGCGCATCTTCAAATACTGAAAACTTACTACGATAGAACGGTCTTATGATTTTTTCAGATATATCGCCTAGCTCTCCACTGTTGATGGCGCGTGCTGCAATCGCTTGTCCAAAACGAGAGGAGTGAATTGAGGCATTTGATTCGAAGCTTTCTAAGCGCTCTAGTAACTCAGGATCGCCTAGTGCTACGCCGATTCGCTCACCTGGTAATCCAGCTTTAGATAAGCTTAAACAGTGAATTACATTAGGCCGTAAAATAGGAGACATCTCTGTGAAATTTAATGCTGGATATGGCGGAGCATAGGCAGAGTCAACGAATACAGGAACATTAACCTGTGCAGCTAAATCAACGATCTTTTCGACCTCACTGTCAGTTAAAACATTTCCAGTAGGGTTGCATGGTCTAGAAAAGATGACGGCGCCAGTATCGTTTGGAATTTTAAAATTGTTGAAATCAGGACGATACTTGAATGAGTGAGATCCTTCATTAATATCAAGTATTGGTTTAAAGGAAACGAGAGCTTCTGGATAAACCGAGATTCCTCCATATCCTGTATAATCTGGACATAAAGGAAGTAGAATCTTTGCCAATTTACCATTAGAGCGTAGTCCACCCAGCATGTTGGCGGCGAAGAAGTACAAAGATTGACTTCCGCTAGTGATCAAAACATTCTTTTCCGTGAGTGCTAAATTATAGCGAGAGTTAAAATCTTTAACGATAGCTTCAATGAAAGGTTGGTATCCTTGGGTCATTCCATAACGCCCAACAACCTCTCCAAATTCTGGACTATCAATTAGATCCTTAGCATGACGTTTCCAAAGTTCTACTACTTCAGGAAGAATGACAGGATTGCCAGGGCTTAAATTTATAAAGGATCTTCCGGAACCAGAACGAAGAGTCTCATGAATATCCTTCATGATCGCACGTACACCAGTGCGATTCGACATCTGTTCTCCAATTTTTGTTAGTTTGTATTCCACGATTTCAGTATATTTTATATCAATAGATCAATCCAGCTTGAGTTCTAGTCACTATATTTGAGTTGCTATCTCACTCGATTATTAGTTCTTAAGCTCTCATAAAGTTGCCAATCTAAGAAGAGTCAATCCCTGTTTGTACCCTAATCCACCATTTCCATGCACTAGTCCAAATTGGGCTCTTTTAGTTAACATAATATCATGCATAGAGATGATCGAGTTTAACACTGGATTATTCCATGGTGCTCTAGCAAGATTCATCCCTCCAGATACGGTAATTGGATAGCGCTCTATAAACTCAGATGCTTGATCGAGCGTAGTAGCTAATCCAGAGTTAAGAATAAATGCTAATGGGACGATCGGAAAGCAGGTATATACATCTAGTATTAATGTTCCATTTTCTATTGCACTCTTGAGAGATCTCCCTAGTTTGTTTGAGATCTTTTTAGATATAAAATTTAAATGCTCAAATCTTGCTATTTCCTTGATATGATCAGGACCATCACCTGAAGCTTCTTGTATTATGGCATGGTCAATTTGAACATATGACTGATTCTTATCTACCAAAATCTCTGCAATATCGCTTTCTTTGATCAAGAGGAGTCTTCCAATGAAGTCAATGTTAGGATTTGCGCAATCGTATCGCTTGAAAAACTTGGTTTCAAAGCGATCGCTCCTGTACTGCTCTGATAGGTCTAACTTGATTGTTCGACTTAAATTATTAAATAGTTTCTCACAGAATCTTCGAAAAGCCTGAGGCTCGATACAGTTTATTTCAAGAAACTTCTCTGTCAGTTCGTTGTAAGCTGCAGGAATAGAGAGATCGTTGTAAATTCTCATCAAATTTCTTCGCTCCTCAGAGCTATATTCGCTTTTAAGAAGGTCTATGCCTTCAATAAGGACAGCTTTTTTTGATCTATTTGCTAATAATTCAGAGGCATACCTAATTGCCTCAATTGGCGCACATCCAGAGCGGAAATGATCTGTTAAAATCGGAGTTGCCCAACCGCTTCGCAGTGGATCTATAGTTAGTTTATGGATATCAAAACCGCGCTTCGAAAGGTGATCGCACTGTTCTAGTACAGCGGACCTTTCTTCTCGAGTAGCAAGTTTCTCGAGCTTCCAAATTATCATCTTTGTATCTAGTTTTAACTACATACCTTACTGCTACCAGGTAATCCCTCCATTCTTGAGCTGGAGAAGTTATTGGCATCTTTAACCTTAGTAGAGATTGTTTTTGCACTAGACTTCATACCGTCAACCTTTGACTTGTTAAATACTCTGACTAGTTCATCTCCGAGAGCAACAAAAGCATTGTAGTTCTTCTGGTACTCTTCAAGGTTTGAAGCGTAGATTACCACGGTGCAGTTTGCGCCACTAGTACAGCTCTTAATTATGGTTGGATATTGTTCTACGCCAGCTAAGGCTTTATTTGATAAATCAGTGCTTCTAGTTAGGTAACTATTAGCTTTTTTGGCTTTAAATACTCCCTTCTTTTGAGCATTCTTAATAGCTTTATCCAATGCGCTCTTTAACTTGGTGATATTGCCACTAAGTGCGATCTTCACCTGAGATACATCTCGGTTGACACAGGAGGCTGGAACTCTTGTTGGAGTCGATGTTCGTGTTGCAGTAGGGGTCGGTGTTCGTGTCGCAGTTGGAGTCGGGGTAATTGTCGAAGTCGCTGTCATTGTTGGGGTAGATGTGGCAGTCGGAGTTCGAGTTGGCGTTCCTGTCATAGTAGCAGTTGGCGTTCTTGTTGCCGTAGCCGTCGCTGTGGATGTTGCTGTGCTCGTCGGAGTTCTAGTTGGAGTTGCAGTTGTAGTAGCAGTCGGTGTTCTAGTCGCAGTAGGAGTCGCTGTTGAGGTTGGAGTTCTCGTCGGCGTTCTCGTAGGAGTATTTGTTACTGTATTTGTAGGCGTTCTAGTTGGAGTTGCAGTACTTGTTGGTGTTGCAGTCTTAGTAGGAGTAGCCGTCTTAGTTGGAGTTGGTGTCGCTGTCGAAGTGCTAGTAGCTGTTGCCGTTGGAGTAGGGGTTGATGGTGAACATTCAGTTAAAGCTGATTCGATTGCTAGTTCTGCTGGATTTGATCGGAAAGAATAAGTGCCTGCTGTAAAGTTACTTGATAGCACTCCTATCTTACGGTGTAAGCCAACAGAGTCTATTTCAATCTCACTATTATCACTTGTAGTTGATGTATTGAGAGCTTCGATATATTGGAAATTTGCATGTCCGTTAGCACCTAAAGTTGCGTATGTGGTTTCGCCATTAGCTCTCTTGCTGAATTCGATTGAAAAGCCATCCAAACTACCTGAGCTGATAGTGTAGTATGCATCCCAAATAATCTTTCGAGTTGTTGAAGATCCAGGAACTGCGATCCAACATGCGGATATATTACTTATACGAGGAAGGACAGGAGCAAACTTAGATGCGCATGCTGCTGGTGACGCAGGAGATGACACAGTTGTAATTCTTGTGCCGATCAAACCATTTGCGTCGTTATATATTGATAATGAGCTAAGTGTTCCGGTTTTTTGTCTAGATACCACCTTAACTGGTCCTGACGCTGGAACAACTACGACTCCACTCTCTATCCAATCAGCACCATTAACCTCAACGGAATAATGAACTCTAGATCCAGCTGGACCATCTACATTCCAGAGTAAGCTTCCTGAGTCGTTGCATTGGAATGATGCTGTAAATGGCTCAGTTGTAGCTGTCGGAGTAGCTGTTTTTGTCGGTGTCGGAGTAGCTGTAGAAGTCGGAGTTCTCGTTGGAGTTGATGTTTTCGTTGGTGTTAGCGTCGGTGTTTGAGTAGCTGTTTTTGTTGGCGTTCTTGTCGGTGTAACTGTAGGTGTTCTAGTAGGAGTTTGCGTTGCCGTAGGTGTTTTAGTCGGTGTCGATGTTTTTGTAACAGTTGGAGTAGGAGTTTGAGTTGGCGTTTTTGTCGGAGTTCTAGTTGCTGTAGCAGTTGGTGTTCTTGTCGGTGTTGCTGTTGGAACAGGGGTAGGACAATTTAAAATTGTGCTGATAGCAGGAGTTGCATCTGGTTTGCTCCAGACTTCATACTTAGAATTTACTAAATCAGTCTTAATCTTTGAGTGTGTACGTGGAGAAACTCCAACTACATCGCTCTCGAATGTATCAGCATTCTCAATAGTACCAGGATTTTGTGGTACAGAGATTAAAGCAGTTCCGCCCGTGCTAAGATTTGCTGAGATCGAGGTCTGAGAAGTTTCCTTTTTGAATACGAATGCCTTAGAAGCGGATCCGGAAAAATTATGCTGCATTGATTGCGGAGAGAGGAAATTTGCATAGCATGCAGTTGTCGTACTTACTTTGGAATAGGCCGAATATTCAGCTGGAGTCTGAGCACACTTTGGAGTTGATGTTTCGTTGGCAATTGGGCCAACTATTGTAAATTCAAGATTGCCAGCAGATCCGTTATTATCAGAGCGGATCTCTAGAGTAGTTCTCTTACTTGGATCGACACGAGTCGCAATTACACCAGTTCCTGCATTTAAGAGGGTTATGGTGTTAGATTCTACCCATGTTGAGCCAGAGATACTTGCCTTCCAGTGTAGCTTTGCATTTGCGAGTCCTTGTACCCGCCAAATTAAGAAATCTCCATTAACACAAGAAAATGAAGCTGAAGCTATTGCAGAGGCCTCGGTAATAGGGGTGTTCTTTGGCTCAGATTGCGCAGCTGATAAAGTTGCAGCTTGGCCGTTCCCAGTCTCTGAACCTTCGTCGTTATCAGATCCTGCCTTATCGTTACTGTTTCCGATTGCAATAGAAAGATCATCATCGTTCTCTTTGCTATCACTACTTCGGTTATTACTTGTTATAGTTTCGCGAGTAGGCGAGGCTTGAGCATTTTCAATCACTTTATCAACTGGTAAAGCAGCAGAAGAATCTGATAATTTTACTAGAAATCCGTAAATACGATGTGAATTTTTGACTCTAATCTTAACCACGACTAAAGCTTGTTGCTCTGTAGTATCAACTCTCTTTATAAATCGAATCTCATCTTTCTTCTGAGAAACTTTTAATGGATTTACAATTGCTCCATTGTTTATAAACTTAACATCACCTTTGATTAGGTCACCAAAATTGAAGAGAAGCTCAGATGGCTCCGTCGGAGTAGTAGTAGTAGCGTCTTTAAATCCAA
>CAZTER010000065.1:0-7571 GCA_964612045.1 uncultured Bdellovibrionales bacterium | reverse complement strand
GGTGTTAGCTCTGATATTACTAGTCGAGTAGTGGCATATTTTTTAGTGAAAAATGTGAAGCACTCTTAGCTAAGGATAACCATACGATATAAAAGTGCTTTAGATACTTTAACCTATCAGCTCTTATGTTATTTGAGCTTTGAACGATTATTCATACTACTAAGGATTCTCATAGCTAAGAACTTAAATTCTCATCATTTTTTACATTATTGATAACTTTGAAAAACCAGAGTCAGTAATAGATTTTGGCTAAAAGTTAGATAGATTTCCTTATCTCAAAATAGTCTAAATTAGGGTATTTTATCTCTAATTTTATTAGAAAGATTATCTGTGTTATCCCATCTCAAAATGCAAAGGGATAATCATGCTGTCTCAATCTCAACATAATCAGTGGCAAAGTGAACAATTAGCTAGACCTTCTGGTAAACCAACCTCTAATCAGAACTACTTACAACCCTCCAAGGTTGATAGTCGCTATTCAATCTTAGAGCGGCAAGTTGCTCTCGCTCATGTCTTTTCTCTAAATTTTGAGTTGGCAGTCGTTAGCCTTAAGAAAGGCGATGTTAATAGTCACTGCGTCACTAATTTAAGAAAAGTAGTTTCTGATCCAGATTTTGATATTCATTTTCCTATAGAACGTTGGAAAAATTCACCATTAATAATGCTATGTCATTTAGCTAATGCGGATGGATTTGCAGCTGATAGCCCCTATAATCATTGGTCTGTAACTCTTCCAGATGAAAGTAGAGCGATAGTTTCATTTGAGGAAGATTTAAGAGGAGAGCTAACCTCTCTTAGCCAACAGGGTCTAATACCCTGTGGTGCAAATATTGGATTATCTCAAGATGGATCTGTTGTTAGCGCCCCAAATGATCAAGTAGCTCATGTAGTTGGTAAAGCTCTATCAGCAATTAGAGATTTTGCATTAAAAGTAGACAGTAAAGTTACTGGATCCGCTAAGTATATCTCTGATAGCGCAGGCTCTTTAGCTTTAGATCTTCTTAGGTTGGCAATTGCATCTGGAAAAGATCTCACATTAGAAACTCCTTATTATAGACAAAGTAATGGCTCTTATCTAAAAACCCCATGTCTTTCAGAGTTATTCAATTTTGATGTAGCTGATCTAATTTTGGATCAAGGAGCTAATTATTATTATGATAAAACAGTTGATGCTCACCCTATTTTAGAGAAGGTTGCTTACAGATTTATAGGCATCGGGGCACTATTTGAGATCACAGATGGTGGTAGTAATCTGTCAGCTTTAAAAGGCTGCCGACAATACTATTCTGCTCATGATTTTATTGAGAAATTCTTTCTATCTGGAGATTGCTCTGCTTTGAGAAAAGTTGGATTTAAGGGAGATCTTATAGCTATGACCCTTAATACATCACAATCTTGTCGTGATGGATTTTCTCTTATGATGCTTCAAGCTGCTAAGTTAGCTGGATATCCTTTTGCAGAGACTCGTATTATCTGGGATCGAGTATCTCCGGAGATTTTAGGAGATGATCTTCTTTTCAATTATGTAGAGGCTTTTAGTGCTTTTGGTGATGGAAGAATAGATCCAGATATTTGTCGATTCTTATTACAGAATGGATTAGATCCTTATAGAACTAATCCTAGAGCCTTAGTGCAATATTTTCCAGATCTCTCTCAGTCTGATGCACAAACAAGAGCCACTGTTCGAGGTATACTAAAACAGGATCTTGAGTCGATAGATTCTGATATGAATGATCAAACTGAGGATAGCTCGATTGAATTCTATGGCCCTAGAAAAAATGAACGTGAACTAATCATAGATATGATTGAAGGGCGGAGATAGAAACTATCGCCAAAAGTGGATTGTAGTTTGCAAGGCTCTCTTAATGAGAGCAGCTAAACTATTTCGTGGAAAGTCTTCAATTCGACCGATATTTCTTCCTTTATGTTCAATATTATAATTGCCGAAATTTTCTCTGTCAGGATGTGATAAGTCATTTATAATTTGAAAAGCATTTTCTCCAACAGGCCAGCGATCTGGATTAGTAGTAAACGAAAGCTCAGAGAATTCTATCAATTTTTCTGCTGCTTCTTGAAAGCTTGGTTGCAAGAGCCTTGCTAGGTGCGTTTCTTTTGCCAATCCCAATCCGCCTTTAGGAAGGATTGCAGCTTTAAGATCCCATCCTGAATTTTGAGATTTTTGAAGGTATACTTCAATCATACTAATATGGCTTTACTGCAACGATACTACACCACCTTCTTGGAAATGAGGCATCGGAATCAAGTAAATTTAAAGCTTCATCCAATAACGAGACCCTTTTTTCTTGAGGTACTGAATCTGGAAGAATATCGCAGAATACTCCAGGAACATGCGCGTAACTTCTCATATCTTCTCGCGATAGTGCGAATGAACTTAGGTCAAAGTTTAAAATATTAAATCCAACTCGTTCTATCTTTGATCTTAATTCGCATGAGCTAGGAAATGGTGTGTGTGCTGCAGCACTTCTTGTTACTCCTTCTCTCTTGTTAATTGCAAGAATTCTCTTTGTGAATGCTAACATGGCTCCCATGTTGGCAGAGTCGAGAGCATCTTGAATTAGGGTATTATTTACGGCCAATACTCCTCCAGGTGGAAGAAGCTCGAATAATGTTACTAAAACTTCTGGAAGTGAAGGGAATAGAGTTATTGAATTAAATGCGAATATGCCTTGTACCGATGGAAGGTGTAACTGATCTAACTTTAGAACGTCACCTTGAATAAAATGGGTGTTAGTAAGACCTGCCATTGTTTTAGTGGCGAAGTCTGTCATCTGCTGCGATTGATCAATTCCTAAAACATGACCAGTTGGTCCTACGACCTCTGCAATTAGCTGAGTTCCGCTACCTGTTCCGCTTCCAAGGTCAAGAACTGTTGTTCCAGTTAACGATATACCGTTGGCTGCTAGTTGTGAGATTAAGTGTCTATTTGCGGATGTATATGGTTCGGTAGAAGCAAAGGTTTTATATCCACTCGCTACCCCTTCTGCTTCCCATTGACCTGTTTGTCTGCCTTCAGCTGGAATCTTATGTTTTGGAGATGTCGAAGTTGGTTTATCAGTAAGTAGCATGACATTCGTTTAATACACTCAGTATTGCTAATCAAAATTGTAAAATTAACTAATGGTTTAAAGTGTTTGAAGGCTATGAGAGCAACAGACCGATACAGAATCTGATGGTTTATTAGTCTAGCCTAGTTTTGGACGGTCTCTATGGGACCTGCCACTTACCCATAGAATATTTAGTATTTTGATTTTTTTAGAGAGCGCTAACTTTTTTAGTTCTCGTGACATTTATCATATGTCTCAGTTTGTACTATAATTCCAGCGATTATTTTTCATTTTTGAATATGTTACAGGTCTCAGAATTAACAAAATCGTATGGCTCGCGAGAGCTACTTAATAATGTAACCTTCAGTATGATCCAGGGAGAGAGACTTGGATTAGTTGGAAGAAATGGATGTGGTAAATCTACTCTATTAAAGATGATCCTTGGGATCGAATCTCCTGACGCAGGATCTATAACAGCTCCACGTGGATATAGGATAGGACATCTGGCTCAGCACTTAGAGTTCACAGAGGAGAATATCCTAAAAGAAGCCTGTTTAGGACTTCCAGAAGATGAAAGAGATCAGGAATATCGAGGAGAGATTATATTAGGTGGTTTAGGATTTTCAGAAGAAGACCTTCTAAGACCACCTAGTGCATTCTCCGGTGGATTTCAGATTCGAATTAATCTAGCAAAACTACTTCTTTCAGAGCCAAACCTTCTGCTATTAGATGAGCCAACTAACTATCTTGATATCTTATCGATGCGTTGGTTAACAACTTTCCTTCAATCATGGAGAGGTGAGCTAATCATAATTTCTCACGATAGATTGTTTATGGATGGTGTAACAACGCACACCATGCTGATTCATCGTGGCTCTATTAGAAAGATGAAAGGTCCCACAGCAAAACTGTATGAACAGGTTCAAACGGATGAAGAGATCTACGAAAAAACTAGAATAAATGAGGATAAAAAGCGCAAAGAATTAGAGCAGTTTATTAATCGCTTCAGAGCTCAAGCGAGCAAAGCAGCTTTGGTACAATCCAAAATGTTGGCTCTAGAAAGAATGGGAAAGAAAGAAGAGCTACAAGATGAGGAGACGTTAGATTTCCAATTTTGTAATTCTGGCTTCCCGGGGAAAATAATGGCTGAATTGAGAGATGTCTCTTTTGCTTATCCAGGAGGTCCAGATTTAGTAAGTGGCCTATCATTAACTCTAAATAAGGGAGATAGGATAGGAATTATTGGTAAAAATGGAAAAGGGAAATCTACACTATTGCGATTAATTGCTAATGAGCTCTCTCCAAAAGAGGGATCCGTGACAATGAATCAGAATGTTGGGATTGGGTACTTCGGTCAAACCAATATCAGCAGACTTGATCCAAAGAGGACAGTTGAGGATGAAATATTCTATTCAAACTCAAAGTTACATCGCACTAAGATTAGAGCGATATGCGGAACAATGATGTTTAGTGGAGATGATGCTTTAAAGAAAGTTTCTGTCCTCTCTGGAGGAGAAAAAAGTCGAGTATTACTCGGAAAGATCTTGGCTGAGCCAACAAATCTATTGCTTTTAGATGAACCTTCTAACCATCTCGATATGGAATCAATAGAGGCATTAATTGAAAGCTTGAAAGACTATGAGGGTGGAGTCATTTTTGTAACTCATAGTGAATTAATCCTCAGAGAACTGGCTACTCGATTAATCGTATTTCAGGGTGATACTCCTTATTTATTTGATCATGACTACTCATATTTCTTGGAAAAGGTTGGTTGGGGTGATTCTGAAGAGATGACCAGCAGCTCAACATCAAAGAGTAAAGTTAAGAATGAAAAAAACAATAATATAAATGCTGTAGAATCACAGCATGATAAAGAGAAAATTAGAGCGAAAAATCTTAAAAAGATCGCAGCTCTGGAAGAGAATATCTATAAAATGGAAGCAAGCTTAGTGAAGGTGGAGGAAGATTTAGCTCTAGCATATCAATATTTTGATGAAGATAAAGTTCGAGAACTTACAGACTCTATGGAGCGATTACAAAAAAATATCGAGGAAGGAATGTCTAATCTAGATCGCCTTTCAAAAGAAGCCGCAGCATAAAATATGCTGTAAATAGATCGAACTAAATAGATTATTTTTCAAGTGAAGCTAAAATATCTAGTGTAGCTTGATCTTTTGAGCCATTATAAAATTTCTCTAATACTCTCTGAAAAAGAGATCCTGACTCACTTATTTCACTAAAAAGTGTCATACAAGAACAGAGCTTTAAATCATCTGGAAATCCAAAGATCTCTTCAGCTGTTTTTTCATCTATTTTAAGTACAAGCTCACAACATTGAATAAGTCTAGCACCAAGAACTTCATGTTGAAGGTATGCTGTTGCTTCTGCTTTGTCATGAATCGCATATTTTTGAGCATTAAAGCTTGATCCAAGACCAGCTATTTGTGGAAATATATACCACATCCAACAACTTTCTTTTTCTCCACCTGTTAACTCACTAACAACCCTGTCAAAGCAGATAGATTGAGCGACTACGAATCGTTCTAAGTTAAATTGGTCTATCTTCGGTAAAGATAGATCAGTAACTGAAGATGAAGGCTCTCGATGTGTGTTTGTATCTGGCCCCATTTTGTAGATCCTATAAATGGCATCCGATAATTTATGTCAGGTTCTGATCGCTAGTCCAGTTAATCTTTTTCAATAATCCAACCAAGTACTACCAAGCGCTGTTCTAGCAGGCTCTTCCCAGAAAAAGCCTTGAAGTTTAGATTCAAGTGTTGCTCTCAAGATAAAAGCCATAGGCTCAGTCATCTTATAGAGGCATAAAGACATAAAATTTGATGCAATCTCAATCTTCTGTTTTTCACTTAGCTTTTTATCTTCTATTAATGGAGGTCTTGCAAATTGTAGCTTATTACAAGAAACGAGTTTTTTCTTTATCTCGCGCTTCCCACAAGCAAGATACCGATACCCTAGACCAAAATACTTAGCTGTATCTTGTAGGCATCCGGAAGCAAATCCACCGCATAAAAGTACCTGTTTCCAGTTGGCAGTAAAAAGTCCTCTAGTTAGCGATTCGGCGTGTTCCAATTCATCAAACTTATCAATGAATCTATTTCCACCTAAAATAACTCCACTATCTACTTCGGTTGGTAATACATATAAGTTTGGAGTTGTGCCTAATGTATCTTTAATGAATGAATTAAAGAAAAGTCTATTACCTCTACTACTTAGTTGGATACATTCTTCATCAAGCGATGCTTGTAAAGTTACCAATACAGTAGCGTGATTGAGTCTAGCTAAAGCCAACGCTTCCTCTGTTCGACATTCGGAAACAAGGATCTCAGGCATATGATTTAGGCCTATCTCTAAGAGTTTGGCTCGTGACTCGATTTGAGCTGTAGCTATTCCTTCTCTTTTTAAATTATCTTTTAATTCATTAATATGTTCTTTAAGTCTATGCGGTAGAGAATCTGTCAGAAGATTTATACCGAATCGATCATAACCTGCATAAAATCTAACCCATCCTGGATGAGAGATTAGGAATATAGATCTGGATTTAGCATCTGAAGTATCAATCTCACTGCAATGTGGAAGAGAGTACACTTTTTCTAGCAATACACGTTGAGAGCCTTTCGATAGAGAGGCTACTGCTTGATTGCTATCTAATCCTGATAAATTTAGTAGAGGTTGTGTCATGTTAAAACGTAAAACTCCGAGAATAAGTTATGCTTTTACGTAGGGTTATTCAACTTGATTAGCTCGGGTAACACTATAGAATCTGGAAGGTTAAGTTTCTGAAAGGATCTTCATGTCTAGAGCTACTCTTGCTGCCCCTCGTACGGATCTTCAAGTTCGTGATTTAAAAGCTCCGGACGTAAAGCTGCCAATTTATCAATTAAGTAGTGAAGCTTATGGTCAGATTCATCTGGCCTCAAAGTCAGAGGAAGGAAATGGATGTCCTTCAAATTTTCTTAGGAATGGTAAAGTTCAATACCTATTTGAACTTGTCGATGGCAAGGATCTTAATTTTAGAGACCTTTTTCCAGAGGGCTTTAATTTTACAATGCTCCCACGATTTGTAACTTTAGACGCTCCTAAAGATGTTACATTGAGAGTTACAAATAACTCTGTGTTAGTTGAATTTAGTACAGTTTACCGCCCTGCAAAGTTCGATAAGCATCGTGATGGTGGTAAGATATTTGATGTAACTGCTAAGGTTGAGTTTGATTTTAGAGAAGATCCGAGCTCTCCTGTTGTTGCAGCTATTAAATTAATTTATCCATCAGCTCCTTCTTTTGACGAAATTAATATTTCAACTTCACCAGATAAACTAAATGGTGCGCGTCCATTCTTGTTAGCAGCGGCAGACCTTGCGAGAGACCTCGGGCCTAAGATGCTTCAGCTTGAGTGGGTTAAGGCTGGAGTTCGTGATTCTGATCTCAAAGCAATGGAGAATAATTTAGGGATCTCATTAAAGGGATTTTCCTGTTAATAATTCCCCCA
>CAZTER010000064.1:0-7622 GCA_964612045.1 uncultured Bdellovibrionales bacterium | reverse complement strand
TACTTATACAAATGGTGGAACCGCTGATTCACAGCAGAGATATGTCTATGATACCGATGGAGGTTCAACCTCTACTAACTCGGCAGCAGTTGCAGATGGAATCTCTATTACACTTAACACTCCAGGTGGGCAGGTCTTCGGTGATGCTATTCAAGGACTTGAGGTGCTAGCGAGATCTCTTGAGGGTTATGATACAACTCTATCAGGTGGTGTTGCGACTGGAGCAGGTGCGGCATATACATTCCCAGCTGATTATCAGAATCAGACTGCTGCGATTCAATCTGCAATCGACATGCTTAGTTCCGCACGAGAGACACGTCTTTTAACTGAGCGAGCTGATCTTGGATCTCGATTGTCTAGACTTGATTCCGCATCCTCGCTTCTCGAAACCAGCAAGAAGAATGCTGATGATGTTTTAAATGATATACAGAATGCAGATGCAGTGACTGCAACTACTAGTTTGCAGCAGGCTCAGTATGCATTACAAGCAGCAATGACTGTGAGCTCACAGGTACTAAATTTATCTATCCTTGACTACCTATAGGGTCTGAGCTTCAGCTTCTCCAATTTCACGTAAGAGTGGGTAGGAAAATATACCTGATCCGTGTCCATCGCCCCATTCTAATCCAATAGCATAGTTGCCGACTGGCCATATTCGACGAAGAGTAAGTTGTTCTTCTTTGTTGTGTTCAACAATTCTAAGAAGGGAAGATTTCGGTTTAAGAGATGTATTAATTGGGCGAGAATGAGATTCATCGCCTGCAGCTTCTCTGCATGTAGCGCATGGGCAGGCTCTTCGTAGGCTCTCGTGAGTAATTACAAATGTTTCTCCATCGCTCCAAGAGATACGGAGAGTGTTGTTTGCCTCTCTCTTTATCTCTGTTGGTGCTGGTGTTCCTGTCATGATGTCCTCAGTGAACAATTGCTACCACATTCTTAATGTGAGTGTCCAACCTTCTGAATTTATAGGCGAATTTGATTTAAGAGAAACCGTTAGAATGCCGATATTAAGAGATGGCGCATGCTTTGAACTTAGTTAGCACTAGTTGGTGGTGGAACCAGACATAAAAATATCTTGAGGCATGCCATCTATTTTGAGGAGAGATGGAGAAGCGGATTGGTAAATATGAGATCACAGGAGTTCTCGGAAGGGGAGCGATGGGGATCGTTTATCAAGGACGTGATCCAGAATTAAATCGTTTAGTTGCCATAAAGACAGCAAGAAGATCGATCGTTAGCGATGAAGATGAGATCCAGATATCTCATGACCAGTTTGTGAGTGAAGCAAGAGCATTAGCGCAGCTACATCATTCCGGGATAGTCGGTGTGTATGAGGTAGGTGATCATAATGACACGCCATTCTTTGCGATGGAGCATGTTGAGGGCATACCGCTAGATCAATTTCTTGTTCGGTGGGGGAAGATTCCTCACCGTCATATAGTATCCTACCTAAGTCAGATAGCAGAAGCTCTCGATTACGCACATTCACACGGAATTATTCACCGAGACCTTAAGCCAGCAAATATTATAATCGGGGATGATAATCGTGCAGTGATCTTAGATTTCGGGATCTCTGCATCCTTCTCTACAAAAGCTGGAAATCCATTGCAGGATCCATCTGCTACTATTGTTGGATCTCCAGCATATATGTCACCAGAGCAGATTGAGGGAGGGCCGATAGATCGCTCTAGTGATTTATTTAGTTTTGCTGGGATTGCATATCTTCTTTTGGCAGGACAGAGAGCTTTTAATGGAGAAGATCGTTCTGAAGTTTTTAAGGCGATTCGTTCTTTATCATATCCGCTTCCATCAAGGATTCGTCCAGAGCTAAGTGCTACTGTTGATCGGATATTTAACCGAGCTTTCGCTCTTGATCCTGCTCATCGTTATGACAAAGCTATTCATATAGCTGAAGCACTAAGTGAAGCTTTACGAGTTCCAATAATTCCGGCGACAGATCTAGGCGAGATCGTGACTGAGTGGAGATCTGTAAAGCAAGAGCAGATAGAAAAGGAGGCTCCCGCATCTCCAGCGCTTGCATTAAACGAGTTTGCTCAAAAGAGCAGATCTAAAAATAATACTTGGTTATCCTCTTCCCTCGGCATTTTAGGAGGAGCGCTTGCCGCTATATTCCTTTTAGTTCCATTACTATATCCGCTCTTTAAAGATCATCCTATTATGGCGAGTGTGTTGGGCTTAGTTGATAAGCAGGAGATTTCGCTACGAGATAACTCGAATATTAAGTTAAGATTTCCAAAGAGATTGGCTCCGCCGCGCACAGAAGTTTCTAAGATGAAGGAAGGGGAGTTGATTGGTGTTCTAACAACAGATAGTTCTGCTGAAAAAAAGATAGGAGAGGCTATTCTTAGAATAAAGAAAGTTTCAGATCTCGGAGTAAGTGGTGATTTAGTGGGAATTGCAAATCATCCATCTCCACGGATTAGATTACTCTATCTTCAGGTTCTTAGTGAAAGGTCTAATAAAGGGTCAAATCAATCTATTGTTCGGTTTTTAAACGATAGTGACATTATAGTTAAGAGAGTAGCTTATGAAACGGCGATATCTTCGTCAAACGATGCGGATAGATTGAAAGGTCAACTTGGATTGGCAGCAAATATTTGGTGGAGAAATAACTAAGGTTTTAGATATGAATAATTTTATCAGAATATTATCAGCAATAGGTTTTCTCTTTATTTCAGGTTGTGGTCGCCAAGCGCCGCAACCACAACCTTCATTTGAAGATAAATATTTAAGTCACGTGGTAAAATATCCAGGTGAAACGCTGGCAGGAATAGCTAAGTGGTATACTGGTAAACCTGAAAATTGGAAGGAGATTGCAAAAGTTAATCCTGATTTAACTCCAGAGAAAATTCGAATAAAAGATGTAATAGTTATCCCTAGAGAGATAATAGTTAAGAGCGATCCTCTTCCAAAGCCAGATCTAAAAGTTACAGCTTCCAAGATTGATCAGGTTGATGGGGTCGTCTCCCTTGAGAAGCAATCTGATGCGATCGCTAGTGGAAGCGAGGAAACATTACCATTAACTAAGTCAGAGGAGGCGATAGCACTTGAAGAGCACGCTCCGATTGGGTCATCTAATGTAGGAATGGTTGAAGCTCCGATCGGTATGCCAGATGGTGGTGTAGCTGATGAAGTTGTAGTTGAGCCGACCAAGGATCCAAATTTTGGAAAACCTAGACCACCAGAAGCTTCAAAGGAAGAGGATGATCGTTTGCGATCTCGAGATGACCTTATTCAGGAGATTTTGTCGCGGCAATAGCTTTTGAGATTGTGGCAATTACTTCTTCAGCGGTGACGAACCCTACCAAGCGAAGATCGGTAAGTTCATCGCCGTTTGAAGATAAGAATAAAATAGTTGGCAACCCAGGCACCGCATACCGTCGGTTAAATCTTATATGCTCATCAGTCATCTCGGTCATATCAATTCTTGTTGGGATGAGTTTTTTAGAGGCATTTACTAGAGCAATGTTTGAAAATGTTTCTCTATCTAGCTGTGCGCAGACTTCACACCAATCTGCATAGAGATCTATCATCATTAATTTATTATTGGCTTGAGCTTCAGCCAGAGCAGAGTCGAAGCTGGTTCTCCATAAAATTCGGTCTTCTCCCTGATTATCAGTTGAAGATTGATTAATGCTCTGCTGAGTTATAGAGAGTTCGGAGCCGTTTTTATGAATAGGGGAGACTATATTTACAAGAGCAATCGAGAGAATAACGGCAGATCCAATCTTTAGTAGACCCGAGTCTTTTTCAAAACCGATCTTTCCACTCGCTAGTGAGATGAATAATGTTAGTGCAACTAAAGTTGCAGAGTTTAAGTTTGAGACTGTTTCTGGGATAAAGTCTAGGAATGGAGCGGCTAGCTTCCAAGCAATTCCAAATAATGCTGCTGCTGTTACAAATTTTATACTATTCATCCAGAAGCCTGGTTTTGGAAGCTTGTGAATTAGTGATGTAAATAATCCTAGGACAATAAACGGTATTCCAAATCCGATTGAATACATGAAAAGAAGAGCGGTTCCCTCAACAATGGTATCTTTCGATGCCGCGAGAGTAAGAAAGCCAACAAGAATGGGTCCGGTGCAAGGAGCAGCAACAAAACCACTTCCTATCCCCATCAGTAACGCGCCATGCATTCCTTTTGCAGAGAGATGTCCAACGAAGTTTTGTATCTTACAGATAAAAGGAAGATCGAGGCACTCAAGTGTGTAGAGTGCAAACACAACTAGAATAACAACGGCAGTTATTGCAAACCACCGTTCTCCTAACGCAGCACCAAATATTATTCCGCTTTGTGCAGAGATGACTCCTAGCGCAGTATAGCATCCACATAAGCCTACTAAGAATAGTGCAGCTCGAAAATATTGTTGTTGTCTAGGTAGATGTCCACAGCCATTAAAGTATCCGACAGATATAGGAAGGAGTGGATAAACACAGGGAGATAGGACAGAGAGCACTCCAGCGATAAAGGCTCCAAGAAGTTCAAATGAGAGGCCAGATAAATTTAACTCTCCCAACAAGATAAGTTCTCCAAGAATTAACTATATATAACGCTAAAATGTAGCGCGACAATCACCATCACCTTACTTTTCACCATCGTTCGATCCATTGGATACAAATAGTAAAGCTAGTGATTGTAAATTATTCAGATAACGGTATTTTATGACTAAATTGCTTTGAGCGGTAGAGCCCCTAGTTTTTGACCACTTAACCTAGGCTTGCTCTTAAGTCTTGATAACTCATGTGCATCTTCAAGTAGTCTTTCAAGATCGTCTATCTCTTTGAGATCAGAATCATTTAAAGTTCCGCTAGCAACACAACTTGCTAATTTTTTCGTTAAAATATCTAAGTTTTTACTAATTTGATCAGCCACATCGGGGGTAATAGATGTGCTGCTTAAAAGTGCTCGCCAATTTTCAACTCTTTTTTGTTTCGCCGCTAATCTCGCAATATCCATGATCTATATCCTGTTTAAGATTGCCAAATAATACACAGAATATGGGGTGATAGGAAAGGGTGGAGTTCCCTCATATCGGACAATGTGCTAGAGACTCCGGTACTATGGCGCACGCTGTTTTCCCCGGGTCCTTTGATCCTCTTACTTATGGACATCTCGATATAATTGGTCGAGCCTTGCGGATGTTCGATCGAGTTACTGTGGCTGTTTTGGATAATCCAGAAAAGAAACTTCTTTTTTCACCGGAAGAGCGAGTCGCTTTTATCGAATCTGAGTGCAAGAAGTTCGGTAAGCGGGTTCAAGTAGAGAGATTTAAAGGGCTCTTAGTTGATTTTATGCGTCGCCGAAAAGCACATGCCATCATTCGTGGTCTTCGCGCGATTAGCGACTATGATTATGAAGTTCAAATGGCATTAATGAATCGTAGTCTCTCAGGAGATGTTGAGACTGTCTTTCTAGTCGCTAGGGAGGAGAACTCATTTATTAGTTCCTCCATGGTTAAGCAGGTAGCTCTTTATGGTGGTGATATCGGGCGTTTCGTTCCACCAAAGGTAGCTAGAGCCTTAAAGAAAGCCGCACATGAACGGCTAAAATTATAATTTTAATTACTTAGGAGTAAAAGATGTCCTTTCTTAATGAAAAAGCAAAGAGTTTAAAACCATCAGAAACGTTAGCTGTAAAAGCTCGCGCAACAGAGCTAAAGGCACAAGGAAGAGAGATTGTTGATCTTAGTACTGGAGAGCCAGATATCGATACGCCAGAGCATATTAAATTAGCAGCATATGAGGCGATGAAAAAAGGGAAGACAAAATATACTCCTGTTCAAGGAATCCCTGAATTAAGAGAGGCGATCGCTAACAAATTAAAGAATGAAAATCATATAAACACCGCAGCTAAGCAGATAGTCGTAACAAATGGCGGTAAGCAGGCGCTATTTAATCTGTTCGATTGCACTCTAAGTCCAGGAGATGAAGTCGTTGTTATCGCGCCGTATTGGGTAAGTTATCCAGCGATGATTGAAATGGCAGGCGGAGTTTCCAAGATTGTAATGGGAGATCGTAATAATGGATATAGAGTCTCTCCTGAACAGCTAAAGTCAGCCCTCACAGATCGGACAAAATTTGTAATTATCAACTCTCCATCAAATCCAACTGGATTAGCCTATACAGCAGAAGAGCTTAGAGAGTTAGGAAAGGTTGTCTCAACATCTAAGGCGATGGTTGTCTCTGATGAGGTTTATGAAAAGGTTACCTACGGTGGCTTTAAATTTTCGTCATTTGAGCCAGCATGTCCTGAAATGGCTGGTCGAGTTGTCACAGTAAATGCATTCTCAAAGTCGTATTCAATGACGGGATGGCGTTGTGGATATGCATCTGGACCATTTGAAATTATCGATGCGATGATTAAGCACCAGAGTCAGAGCACCTCTGGAATTAACTCCATCACTCAGTATGCTGCTTTGGCTGCTCTAACTGGAGACCATACTTTTATTTCTAAGATGAATGAGAGCTTTGCTCGTAGAATTGCTCTTGGAATCGAAGAACTAGAGAGTGCAAATCTTAAGGTTTGGTGCAGACCTCAGGGAGCATTTTATCTATTTGTTGATTTCTCTGAATTAGTAAAAGTTTCCTCAAATCCAGTAGTAAAAGATTCCGCAGCTTTTACAGCCTTCTTGCTTGATGAGGCTGGAGTAGCTTCTGTTCCTGGACAGGCGTTCGGTGATAACCAATGTTTCAGGATCAGTGTAGCTGCTTCTGATTCTGAGGTAGAGAAAGGAGTTAAAGCGATTAGGAAAGCTGTTTCAACCTTGAAATAGAAAATAGCTAAATCCCTAGTGTGTTTATTCTTAAGTAATTTTAGTTGGGGGATTAATATCCCATAGGGCTTTATTACTTGGTTTGTTTTCCCTGTATGCTTACAGAATAAGTTATCTTAATTAGGTGACACTAGCGTTATCATCTTGAATTTGCTCTGTAAATCTGAATTTATAGGGCGGGTTAACAGGCTAGTTAGATCTATATAAAGCCATGTCTTAACACTAAGTGAGTAACCGGTTACCTTGAGTAAGTGGCCGGAAAAGGTTATTATTTCGGACCCCTGTAGGTTCTAGTTTAAGGACATCTCCTTAGATCTGTAATCTATCCCTAGTCTAGTTTTTATTTAGCCTTTTTCGGTGGGGAACTAGGAATTGTGCGTTGTTTAGGTTGGAGATCAGATCGATCTCATCTTATGCGCCTGATTGATTCTAAGGGTATTTAACAAGGCTCATTTTTACGAGGACCGTAGGTTATGGCAGTTGAGAGAACATTATCGATTATCAAACCAGATGCAGTTACAAAGAATGTAATTGGAAAGATCTTAACTCGTTTCGAGGATTCTGGATTAAAGATCCTTGCTGCGCAGATGAAGAAGTTGAGCTCAGAAGAGGCTGCTCAGTTCTATAGCGTTCACAAAGAGAGATCCTTCTTCGGTGAACTAGTTGAGTATATGACTTCAGGTGTAGTTTTTATCTCCGTTCTTGAAGGAGAAGATGCTGTCGCTGTAAATCGTAGATTGATGGGAGCTACTGATCCTAAGAAAGCAGAGCCAGGCACAATCCGCGCTGATTTCGCTGACAGTATTAATGCTAACGCAGTGCATGGTT